>JASFEM010000016.1:0-43810 GCA_050124835.1 Syntrophobacterales bacterium
AAGAATTAAAGAAACTTTTAGGTAGTTCATCTAGCATCCTCTCAAACAAACTGATAAGCCCAGTACCGAGCTGACATCTCTCCAAATTCATCAGTCTTTGAATCTATTCTTATAGCAGCAACGTTATGAAAGCCTAACAATTCATCTTGCACCTTCTCTGTACATTTGACTCTTAAAAAAATTACGGGAGAAGGGGTTTTCAATAAAAGGTCACTGCTTATCTGGCGGTTTAAGCCTGGTGCCAAAAATCAACACAAAGGCTATGCCAATGATGCCGTAGAGCCCCATATGACTGATTTCTTCCGGGCTGGGATATTTCTTGTTGGGGTAGCGCCAGAGGGTAATTCGGGGGTCCAGTTCCACGGACCTCCGGTAATCCGCCCGAGCAAGTTTGTCTTGACCCCGATTCCAGTGGATCTTGTATCTTGTTTTGTAAGCGTCTGCCCTGCTTCGTGGATCACCTCTGAGTTTGGTGGCTCTGGTGGCATCGCTCATGGCTTCCTGTTCTTTGCCCATCAACCGATAAGTCTCGGCTCGGTTGGCGAGAGCGCGGACTTGTGTGGGGTCCATCTCTATGGCTCGGGTGAAGTAATGAAGGGCAGGTTGATAAATTCCCTTTTTCATATAGCCAATACCCAGCATGGTGTGGGCATCCGCACTTGCAGATGCTATCTCGATAAAGGTCGAAAAATCTTCAATAACCTTGTCATATTCCTCTCGAAAATAATAAAGCAAACCTCGTTTTTCGTAAGCCTCGGCCAAGTTTGGATCTAGTTCCAAAGCTTTGCTGAGGTATTCGATCTTCTTACGGGTCACGGAACTCTGAACTCCGAGGTTGAAATATTTCATAGCATCTTCGCTATAGGCAGGAGCTCCGTAGAGCAGAGTTAATACCATAAGAATCATCACTATCTTTTTCATCTTCTTTTTCTTTCTCGCTATGCTCGATCACAAAATTCTTGCAGATTTTGTTTTTTTCCACTCTTTACGGTGGGGAAGTATTAAAGTAAGCAGTGTAAGGATAAGGTCAAGTCTTCGTGATGTTTTAGTTAGGCTTTTTCCCTCTGCCCTTACTGTTATGCCGTTTTATTAAGGAAATAAAAAGCTCCCGCGACCGGTCTAACGGTCTAGGGGAGCTCTATTATCGGAAGTATCTTAGTTAGGGTCCAGATTTGCTTCAGGAATTACTTTACGTCTTTTTATCGGCATTCATATTCTTCTGCGTAGATTAACCGTTACTGCAGTTCTTTGTGTGATATACTTGGCGAAATATTGAAGCCAAGCCTATGCATCCCACCACGAATTGAAGATATATAAGAGATATCGTTTCCAGTGACCACACAAAATACACAAAGAAAGGTAATGACATGGGCGAACGAAAAGAACTGATGAGCATCTTTGATTACGATCCGCATTTTAAAGAGTTAATGAAACGCTTGCTGGAATCCGCGATGGAACACTCGTTCAATGGAATCGTGATTACCAAGGCCGAACCAGGATATCCCATCGTCTACGTTAATGAGGCATTTTCAGAGCTGACGGGGTACAGCGCAGAAGAGGTCATCGGTAAGACACCAGCGATTTTACAGGGGCCCAAGACGGATCGCGCTGTCCTGGATCAATTGAGCCAAGACCTATCAGAGGGGAAGCTTTTCCATGGTGAGGCCATAAACTATAAAAAAGATGGTTCTGAATTTCTTATGGAGTGGAAAATCGCCCCCATAAGAAACCTCAAGGAAGAGATCTCGCATTATATTGCCATACAGCGAGACGTCACCAAGCTCAGAAATCATCAACCGTAGCCCGAACGCACGAAGATCACTGAGGTGCGTGGGTAAACATGAAGATTTTTTATGGCGGAAGAGGTAATCAGGCGTGTATTGGCTAACTACGACTTGGGTGAACTGAGGAGTGCCCGGCGGGTCGGTCGCGGTTTTGTCAACGAAAACTGGATTGTTGATACAACACGTGATCGATTTTTCCTCAAGCGTCGCCATCCTGAGCTGCGTAATCACAACCTCATCTGCGCCCAACATGCGCTCAATAAACATTTACGAGAATCGGGCTTCCCTGCCCCTGCTATTCTACACACCACTGCTGGCGAAACTCTCCTGGTACTGGATGGCGACTATTTCGAAATCCAGGAGCACATCGAGGGGGTGCCATACGAACATACAAATGACGCCCACTTCCAAGCAGCCGCGTTCATGCTGGGTAACTACCACGCCTGCGTCCATGACTTCACTTTCCACCCGCACTGCGATCTAGGCGATCTTTACAGCCCACCCATTTTGGCCGAGCATCTGACTAGCTTGATCAATTTTTGGGAACTTGATCGAGACCCTGCTCTGGCCCAAATCCTTAAGCAGTTGGCGTCGCATGCTGCTGATCTTGCCGTCCAGTTTTCCGAACACCATGGGCTGCCTTGCCTGATAATCCACGGCGATTATCACGCGGGAAATCTTCTTTTCCAAGGCGACCGCCTGGTCGGGGTGGTGGACTTTGATAAGGCTTGCTGGCAGCCTCGTGTGGTCGAATTAGCCGAGGCCCTGATCTACTTCGCCTCACCTTGCCCGGGCCATTTGAAGCATTTGGTCTATCCCGGTTTTCTCGATTGGGATAAGTTAGAGAGCTTTCTGCGCTACTATTCTTATGGGTTCAGCTTGGCTGAAAAGGAAACTCCTTGGCTCCCATCACTGGTTCAAAACAGGGACCGCGTCGATTACCTGAAGGATATTTTTCTAAAAGACAAAGAGATCTTCGCCCTACCGAATTATATCTGCTGCATATGGCTATCGATTTCTCTCAAATGTTTGGCAGAAAAAGACGCCTGTCCGGCGCCAGCCTCGGAGGTGCTGCGTGAAATAGTGGATTTGGGTGACTGGTCAGTTACAAATAGACAAAGGATGATTGGAACAATTTGCTCGGTGATACAAACAGGAAGTGACCCCGGTGTTGGAGAGTATTCATGATAAAGGCCATCATATTTGATTTCGGAAGGGTAATTTCGGCCCAAAAGCCTCAATCTTTGTTTCGTCTTTACGAGGAGGATTTGAGGTTGCCGCCGGGCACCCTTAACCCCGTGATGTTCGGCAGTAAGGTCTGGGAGGAAGTTCTGGTCGGTCGCAAGACCATTGAGGAATACTGGCATATCATTGGACCCCAAATCGGACTGAACAATTCAGAGGAAATTGACACATTCCGCAGCCGTTACAGGGCCGATGAGGCGATCAACGATGGCGTTCTAGATCTTATTCACCGACTGCACGGCCACTACAAGCTGGCTGTGCTTTCAAACTCGCCACCTGGTCTTGACCAATGGCTGGAAGATTGGGGGATGCTTGATCGGTTCGACGTGGTATTTTGTTCGGGAGATGAGGGCGTGGTCAAGCCCGATCCGACCGCATTTGAGATTACCCTGGAACGATTGGGGGTAAAGCCCGAGGAAAGCGTGTTCATCGACGATACCATGCAACATGTGGAGGCATCCCGAAAGCTAGGGCTTCATGGTATTCTCTTCACCACCGCAGAAACGCTGGAGAAAGAGCTGGATGGTTTGTTGCGCACGATGAGTCGCGGCTAGAAGCCGCTCCCACTTTTATTCCTACCTGTGGGAACACGCTCTGCTTGCGATAGTGATATGGGAGATAAAATGACAAAAGTCGTTGAAAATGAGCACATCCGAATAGAGAGGCTTGAATTAGGTCCTTTTGGGACTAATTCTTACATCCTGATTTGCCAAAAAACAAACGAAAGCGTGGTGGTCGATGCCCCGGGTGAGGTGAACTTAGTCTTGGATAGGTTGAAGGGAACTCAGCCGAAATACATTTTGATGACTCATGATCATTTTGATCACATCGGTGGACTGGTAGAGCTAAGATCGGCCCTGGAGGTACCTGTTGCTGCCCACCCAGCAGACGCCAAAGATTTGCCCCTCGAACCCGATTTACTTCTCAACGATGGAGATGAAATTTCTATGGGAGCTATTGAACTGAGGGTGCTGCACACGCCGGGACACACACCGGGCAGTCTATGCTTCCTGGCAGGTAGATATTTGATTGCAGGAGATACTCTTTTTCCGGGTGGCCCAGGCAAGACCCAGTCGCCCAAAGACTTCCAGCAAATTATTGACTCCATTACCCAGAAGATTTTTGAACTCGCTGACACCACCCAGGTGTATCCCGGGCATGGGGAACCGACGACCGTAAAAAAGGCAAAACAACAGTATGAAATCTTCTCTACTCGTCCGCAGGATCCAAATCTTTGTGGGGATGTAGTGTGGTTGTCGTAAGCACAAAGTGCTTACGACAGAGAGATGAGCAGCCGGCAGCGAGCAGCAAGCAGCATGAACCCGGCAAAAGGCACACGGCGTAGGGCACAAGTAAAAGACTATAGTAAAATCTTACCTTGCGCCTTGAGCCCTGAGCCTTGCGCCATTGCATTCATTCATCTTACCTGCCCGCTCTGAGTTCGTCTTAGGACTGCCTGCTGCCTTTTGCCTGCTACCAGCTTATCTCGACCCTATGAAACCCCTCGGCCAGCTCGAAATCTTCACCCTCCGCCATCTCCCTGCAACGCTCTCTTAGCCACTCTTCCGGATTAGGGTTCGGAAACCCTTGTAGCTGGCTCTGGTGACAGCGCAGGGCCGAAATTTTGATGTCAAAGGTATCCGTGATGTCCGAGCGATAGTTTATATCTTCCGCGGCCCAGAACAAGATCTCCTCTACATTGTGAGGCTCCAAGCCTTCTTCTAATAAGTCAGGGTATGCGAGATGATCCCTGGCGTAAGGAAAGACCGCATCGAGCGTAACCTGGCCGGCAATACGATGGTCGCGATGCCAGAGGTAACGGCGGTAGGGGTCAGAGGTCACAACTATCTTGGGCCGATACATTCTTATCAAACGAACGATCTGCTTTCGAAACTCTGGAGTATCCTCCAAAGCCTGGTCCGGGTATCCTAAGAAGATGACCTCCCGAACACCCAAGACTTCAGCCGCAGCCCTTTGCTCCTTTTCCCGAATTTGCGCCAACTGTTCAGGCTTCAGAGTCCGGTCGCTGGTACCTTTGTCACCGCTCGTGCAAACAACGTAGACAACTTTCTTTCCTTCTCTGGTCCAGCGTGCCACCGTCCCTGCAACGCCGAACTCGGCGTCATCCGGATGAGCAGTTACCACCATTACGTCAACGGATATTTTCACAGCAAGGCTCCTACCCCATGGAGACATTTCCGCAACAGCAGGTTCCAAAATGATAATGTCTGCGCACTGCCGCGTATTCATCAAGCATGGCGGAGGCCACATTTGCCCAACTGAATCTGAGCACCGTTGAGCGAATTGCGTCTGCCGACGGTGGGTAAGGTCGTGAGATGAATGTTTCTATACCGTTTGCCAGTAAACGGGAAGAGCCATTTTCCACCACATGCCCCGTCTCACCATCCCTTAGAATACTCTCCATAGCCCCCACCTTGGTTGCTACCACGGGTGTGCCAGAAGCCAAGGACTCCAGTGCCACCAGCCCAAAGCTTTCATAGTGAGAGGGTACGACCAAAGAGTCTGCAGCACTGTAGTAAGGCGGCAGGTTATCTTGTTCGACCCTTCCCACGAAAGTAACGGAATGCTGGATCCCCAGATCCCGGGATAATCTTTGCAGGTTTTGAGATTCCGGTGTACCCAAGCCATCGCCACCCACAATTACCAGTCGAAGTTTCTGATAGTCCTTGAGATGAGCTACGGCCGCCATCAACCTGTCTATGCCCTTTAAAGGGGCGAATCTGCCGACAAACAACACAATGGATTCATCTTGAGCAAAACCCAACTGCTGCCGAGACGTAGCCTTGTCCAATGGACGGAAAAGATCCAAGTTGACACCGCAGGGTACGACACCAATCGTTTCAGGGGATGCTCCATAGTGATGCAGTAAATGGTCTCTTTCCTCATCCGTGGCGACTAGTATGCGGCTGCAATTTCTTGCCAAATATTTCTCGATGGCCGTGCGAAGTTCGGGTTCTTTCTCCGAACCAGCCGTACTGTTTTTTACTGCGGCAACCGTGTGGAACATGAAAACATGGGGGATCTGCCAGCGTTCCTGCGCCCAGTTCCCCACCCTACCGGAAAGCCAATAGTGACTGTGTATGAGATTATATTTATGGTCGCTAAATTCCTTCAGCTCCTTGAAGAAGTCATCCAGATGGGCGTAAAGCGCCAGTTTGTTCATATGACCGTTGCTTCCGGCTCCCAGATGAATAAGCCTCACGTTTTCATACAATCCAGCTATTCGCTCTTGTCTGGCATCTTTCAGACGGGTGAAGATGTCGATCAAATGACCGCGCTTTCCCAGTTCCCGGGCAAGCTCTCGGACATATACACTCATTCCTCCGGTGTCTTTTGTCCCCAATTCTCCTAAAGGACTGGAATGGATACTGAGCATTGCAATTCTTAACTGTTCTGCTTCCACCTGAGCCACCTTTCTAGATTTCAGTCTGCGCTTCCGCTGTCATCCAAGTTTAACTCGACATCTATACAAAGGAACAGGCTTACCACCCAAGCGATGTTTATATTCCTCTGTGCCTTTCAGAAAATCGTAATGTTTTCTCCCTCTTTGAATGCTCTCTTTGATACTGATCACCTTACTCAGGAGACCAACGCTGAGTGAACTGAATCGGCCGTCATAACCATTGTTGTAAAGATACACGGTAGAATTGTAATCAAAGCACATAACCGCGGCCGCAGGTGTCCCATCAAGGTCGAGAAAAAAAAGTTTCAAGAGGTTTACTTTCGCCATTTCCTCTGCAAGTGACCGAAAATAATTAGCCATCTGACTTGTCATGAAGGTCGCCTTGTCCGAGCGGCTCAATCCGAACAGCGCCAGGAAAGTCTCCATCTCATCCACGACCGCGTCAACCTCCGCCACAAGCCGATAATTGATCTTTCCGGCCTCGTGTAACCTTCTGAACTTTCTTCTTACTTCATGTCGTTGCTTTCCGCTTAAACTACCCAAGAATGCATCCCAGGTGGCCGGCAATTCCAGTTCAAAAGTAACATCTTCGGCATCGCAAGACACATCGAACTCGAGACCTTTACCCGCAGCAACAAGTTCAGTAAGCGTTTTGGAGTCTTCGCGCATGGGTCCCAGGTCCAGGTGCGTGATACCTTGCTGCCTCAGATGCTTGAGGAGAGTCTCGAAGAAATCCTGTCCTCTGCCGGGGGCTACGATGAAATCCTGATAATCGCAGACATCAGGGTCACCGATGAAACGTGCCTCATTTCCTTCCACCAATAACGGTGCAATACCGACGAGTTTGTTTTTTTCTCTTACAGCGCTAATCTGGGGAGTCCCACCTCCACTGAAAACACTCCACCATACCTCCAACCAGCCGGGCAAAACAAAAAGGCAATCCCATTCCAGCGGGTTTCCTGAATCCAGCCAGTATGAAGTGAGAGTATCGAAGGTCTCTTCTGTTACAGTAAATGTCATAGTTTTCTTCCCAGGTTAAAATCGACCTGGCGTAAAGTTTTTAAGGTCATTACGCTACGCTGTCATGTTCGAAAATCCGAAATCCGCAATCTACAATCGGATCGTTTTACCTGTTTTGGCCGCCTCCGCCAATGCGTCTAGAACTCGCATGTTGCGAACACTCTCCTCCGGCGTTAGGGCAAGTGTTGCTTTGCCCAACACCGCGTCGGCGAAATGTTCGACCATAAGCTCATACTCGTCCGCACCGGAGGTAACATGTTGCTCTCCCACCTCTTGATCTTTGTGTCTAACGGTGAAGATAGCGTCCTTTTCCCAAGGGATAAACGCATCATGAGGCAGCTCAATCGCCCCGTCAGCGCCGATGATCGTATACGTTTGCTGCAAGGCTGATATGAAACTTGCTTCCAGGGTAGCAAAGCCATTACCGGAAAATCGCAGTGAACCGACAAAATGAACATCGACCCCAGCGGGATGATAAACCGCCTGCGCTTGAAGCTGCGTGGGTTCCGCATCCAGAAACCAGCGAGCTACGCTGACACTGTAGCATCCCACATCCAACAGAGCCCCGCCGCCCATATCTGGTTTTAAGCGAGCATTCTGGCCGCTTTCCAACAATTCTTTGTCCATCGGGTAGCAGAAAGCAGAGCGTACCAACCGGACCGTGCCGATGGAACCGTTAGCCGCTATTTCCTTAATTCGCTGGCTCCTGGGATGGAAGCGATACATAATCCCCTCCATCAATAACAATCCGGCATCTGCGGCTACGCTCACCATTTCTTGAGCCTCACGTGCATCACATGCCAGCGGTTTCTCGCACAGTACGTGCTTACCTGCCCTCAGCGCTCTCAAAGTCCACGGGTGGTGGAGGTGATTGGGAAGTGGGATATAGACCGCATCAACCTCCGGGTCTGACAAAAGATCGTCATAGTCACCGTAGACACGAGCGATATTATTTTCGGCGGCTACTTGCCTGGCTCTTTCGGGAGAGCGGCTGGCAAGCGCATGAACCTTGCCGTTTCTGGATTTTTGCATCGCGGGGATAACGCATACGCGAGCAATCTCGGCATTTCCCAAGATACCCCACTTGACTGTCTCAGCCATCCAGCACCTCTGGTGTCCCACCATTGCTTGCCGACCTTGCCGCCGCCTCCAAAATTGCAACCACCTTCACCGAGTCCTCTAG
This sequence comes from Syntrophobacterales bacterium, assembly GCA_050124835.1. Classification (GTDB taxonomy): domain Bacteria; phylum Desulfobacterota; class Syntrophobacteria; order BM002; family BM002; genus BM002. The sequence continues at coordinate 8,657 of JASFEM010000016.1, forward strand.
TGGCGCCACTATCGGCTCCCCGGTCAACAAATGATCCGCAAGGTTACGGTGAAAAAGATAATGCTCTCTTTTGGGTAGCGCCAGTTTTTGGGCAACAATCTGGCCAGAATGGTGCCGACGGTGCAGAGTTAAGTCCGGCACCATTTCGGTGGCAGGAATGTCATGCTGGTGGAAATACAGTACTGGATCAATCTCATAAGTGCTCACATCCCGCCAGTGACCAACGATTGCCCCCTCTGTCCCCAGCAAGTACCACTTTGGTTTGCGCGCGGCGGCGATATCGGAGTGAATAAACTCAGCTTCCTTCCCCCCGGCGAAACGTATTTGAATGCGTTCCTGATCAACATTGGTCACATCGTGCCAAACGCGGTCTTGCCGGGTGGAGATAACCGCCAATACCCGCTCGGGGATCAAACTTACCATCCAGTCCAAGTAATGGGCTCCCCAATCGTAAGCGGTGCCTCCTGAAATCGCATCATGCGAATGCCAGTAGCCGCATGGATGGTTGAAGCCGCCTACAAAAGTTTCCAGATAAAACAGTTCGCCAATCAGCCCTTCAGCCAGAGCTTGCTTGATCGCCACGTAATCTACATCCCATCGCCTGTTCTGGTGACAACTCAGGTGTACCTGCTCCTTTTCAGCCATCTCCACCATAGATGCCGTTTCTTTTCGATTCAATGCCAACGGCTTCTCACAAACCACATGTTTGCCTGCCGCCATCATCTGCAAGGACAGCTTGGCATGAGTGTTAGGTGGTGTGGCAATGATCACCACATCAACTTCAGGATCTTTCGCCAAGGCGTCAGCCGCGTCATAAATCTTCGCTTTTGGAAAATCCTGTTGCGCCTGGGTAAGTCTTTGCATATCCAGATCACAGGCGGCGCGCAGGATCAAACCGTCCGTTGCCTCGATGCCCAGGCCGTGGGCCTCACCCATGGATTGCGCATAGCCCAACAGCCCAACCCCCAGAGGTCTATGGCTGATCGGCTGTCCTGCCAATTGGCGTATAAGGCGGTAGAAAATCTGTTGCATACCGGGATGGTCATACGCCTGCAGGGTGGTGCAGGCAACGTGCCCTTCACCTACAGGGTTATAAATAAGCACGGGGCTGTGTTTGTAACGCCAGTCGGCATATAGAACCGTCTCTGCGTGTTCAGCTATCTTTTCGAGAGCCTGGTATCGGCCACTTACGTAAATGGCATCTGGCAAGCGGACGGCTAGCGGATTTTCCCTGTCTGTAAATAAAACCCTTAATTCATTGAATGGTCCTAGAACCGTGGGTTGTGCCCCAAAAATTTGCGGCAATGGTTTGTCCGTCAAGTGGATGAGTCCAAATAAGCCACCGCCGGCACGGACGAAATTTTTCAGGGGATCACTGTCCCCAGTAAAAGCAGCCGTATTGGCAGTAGCAACAACATCGTAGGGGCTCAAATCGCCAGGCAAAGTTGCTGCCGTGGTCAACTTGACATGTTGAATGGATCGCAGGTACGACAAAAACGGTTGGAGAGAAGAATCCTCATTCTCCACAACAAAAAGAACCGAGATGGAAGGGTGAACGATCATTTGGGTTAACCTTTATAGCTTGATGTTGCAGGCTGCTTTAATCTCTGTCTCAGGTTAGACCTAGCGCAAGGAACCCGAACTTAGAATTATACTTTTAGCTTAGAGCTCTTTACGCAAACTCCTCGCTGGCGATTTATCACTGCAGTCGCCACCTTGGACCGTCCGCTGTATCTTCTATTATTATCCCCGCTCGCTGTAAGCTTTCTCGAATGGTATCAGCCTCTTGCCACTGCCTGTTTTGTCTGAATCTCTCCCGCACCTGGAGGAGCTCTTCAACAAGGGGCTCAAGGCAATTAGCCCTTTCTTTCGGTGATGACTCGAGCCGCATCCCAAACAAAACTAACAGATCTCGAAGAATTTCCCTCCCTTGGGAAATGAACTCCTCATTTTCTAGATCCTGTTTAGCCTGCCATATGGTTCGATCCAACTCAAGAAGCGCATTAGTGGTCTTTCTTGGATCGTCCTTCTCGAGACCGCTATGAAAAGCTTCCTGAATCGAGTGTATTCGGTCCCAAAAGGACTTCTCCTCTGCATCGGGAGTCGGCTCTGACTGAATTGTTTGTTCCCTGGGTGATGGTTGCCAATCGTTACCGACTTCTCCCCCACGAAGAACGTCGAGGGAAAACCGGTCTCCCTTTTCGAAGACGAATTCGGCGCCCCCGCGTCTCAACGTGACACTGCCAAGCCCCTTGATAACAGCCTCTTCCTTTTCAAGGTCAATGAGACAAGCGGTGTGCTCATCCAAACCAAATATTGCAGCGTCTTCCGGCAATAGGCTCTCCAGATTCCTGAATCGGGACTCACCCATGAAGCAGAAGCGGGTATCATGCGTCCCCCCCTCCGCATTGTTCCAATGCGGAATCACCACCAGGTTAAAACCAAAGTGCTCAAGAATGTTTATCCCCTCCACCCAATGCAGCTCTTGCCCCACTTTGTAGATCTCATACACTGGAAGGGTAAAGCGTCCCACTGTCAGCGCTGCCGCACTGGCAGCCACAAGGCAACCACCATCCTCCACCCGCCTCGTAAGAATTTCAGGAATGGATGTATTCTGCCATTGGCGAACGGCGTAGGTTGGGCTACCCGGACCAATCAGAATGAAATTGGCCCCTCGCAAGGTGTGAAGTGCCTGTTCCACTTCTAGTGGTGTATCCATCTCCTTAGATTTGTAAGAGGCGATGGACATGGGCCGTTGTACATGTTTGCGAAAATATTCCACCGCTCTCTGGGACAGGTGATCTATGTTGAGCTGGAAACCTGCCGGTGTGTCTAAAAAAACAGCTCGCGGAGGACCGGAAAGCCCAACCAGTAACTCCTTATGAACCTCGACCATGGTGGCGGTTAGCTCACCCGAGCCCATGAGAGCGATGACGCCCTTTCGTGATGACATACCAAGGCCCTTTCCAGTCAAGCAATTGCCTTCTAGGAGTGGTTTGGGGATTTCGGAAAAGTCGGTTGCATCGAAGATTTAAACCGACATTAGACCTATAAGATAAGTCAGCTTTGTCAACAAGTAAAGATCACATGCTGCAACAAGATCATTGGTACAAGGCAAGCTGCACTTTTGGCTGAGAGCCTACTTCTCACCTTGATTGGCACATCCCTTGCTACTTAATCGCTTTGTTTTCATGAAAACAAACGGTCTGGTATGTTGTTGGTTGCATCAACTTCGGCAATATTAAAAGGTAACCGAAAATGACCTACATTTGTATTAAGTGCGGAAAAATTTGGGTCAATGGAAATCATACGAGTGAATACTCCGGGGGATTGTGTGAAGGGTGCGCCACTGAATACGTTAGAGAGAAACAAAAAAACTACGGATTTCACGACTGCTTCAAGAGGGCGGTTGAGATCTGTTCAAGAGACGAATGCAGTTATTGGACCCTATGCAACAGAGACTTTATGTGACGACTCGTGATGACTCCCATTCGCTTTCTTTGGCCATTCAAATTTCAGATCCGCTAAGCAAATCGCCAGATAGATATTTCCATATATGAGACCGTCCTCAACTCTCATCAATTCATGTGGCACTGATATCATCACGCTACCGCGGAGCGCTATGCGCTCTGTCCTCTGCGACTATCCTCCCGAAATCTGCAATCTGCAATCCGCAATCCGCAATCTTTACGCTCCTTGCCGCTTCCGCGGGTTTAGCCAGCAGCTTGCACCAGCAGGTTGCATTTATGTAGAATAAGATATTTAAGACCGTCACGTTTGGATTATATGATCGAGATGCACCAAAATTTTGACAAAAAGACTCTCAAAGATAACCTTCATGAACATGTGGAACACCTTTCAGTAAAAATCGGTGACCGACATCTTTGGAAGGAACACTCCCTCGACAAGGCCGCTGAATATATCGAATCGGTATTCAGAACTAATGGAGATGCTGTCCGACGCCAGACGTTTACCTGTTACGGCAAAAGTGTTTCTAATCTTATCGCCGAACAGGTTGGGGATGCAGACGGAGCTGTTTTAATTGGCGCCCACTATGACACGGTTCCTGGATCCCCGGGTGCAGACGATAATGCGTCTGGTATAGCAGGAATGCTCGAAATCGCCAGGTTGAGCAGAGCAGTTTCCCACAAGAATCGACTCATCTTTACGGCGTTCGTAAATGAAGAACCCCCCTGTTTCGGAACGCCAAACATGGGGAGCATGGTGTATGCCAATAGCCTCAGACAGCGCGGCTTAATCTTGGATGTTATGATCTGTTTAGAGATGATCGGCTATTTTCGTGAAGATGAGCGTCAACAATACCCTTTTCCTGGAATGGAACTTCTCTTCCCCAGGACGGCGAACTTCTTGGCCGTTGTTGGAAATTTTAAGTCGTTACGATATGTCTCTGCCTTAAAGAAGGGAATCAGGCGGAATGCTGAGATAAATGTCCGATCACTGGTCGCACCCGAACAAGTAGCCGGTATAAACCGGTCAGACCACTTTGCCTTCTGGCACCATGGTTCTAGGGCTGTTATGGTGACGGACACCGCATATTTCAGAAACAAGAACTACCACCAAGAGACTGATACCATTGATACCCTGAATTTTGATGCCATGACCGAAGTAGTAAAAGGGCTGTTTTACGCATTGCGGACACTGTAAGAATAAAGGGACCAGCGATTTTAGATTTTAGATTGTAGATTGCAGATTAAGGTTGCTTGCCTTCAATACTATGCGGTTCTAAGCTCTTAAATCTTAAATCTGCATTCTAAAATCTACAATCCTCTGAACTTTGACCGAATAAATTCTACCAAAAAAGTAGTTTTTATCGTTGACATCTGATTTTTCATCATTACATTCAAGGCTCATCATTTGCCTATCTCCATGTCACTAAAGGCATTTGGATTTATATAAATCCGTGACCTTCTCACCATCCATCCATTCAAGGTGGAACCATAGAGAGGAGTCAGCTATGAGCAAGAAATCTATCACATTGATTGTTGCCGTGTTTATGCTATTTTCTTTCTCCATTGCTCCTCCAGCGCAGGCTTTTGTCCCAGCGGCTGCTTTTATAGTTGTAGGAATAGGTGCAGCGGTGGCTGGTACCGCGGCTTACATGAATGAAACCAAAAAAGAAGAAGCGCAACAAGAGGCTAATCTTCAGCAGCAGAAACAAGATCAGGAAACAGAGCACGTCACTTTCGATTTTCAAGTGGGCAGTGGATAAATCGGACTGGATAGCAGTTAAAATAAAAACTGTAGTGTCAAAGTGACAGAAACAAATAACTCTCCAAAACTGTCGGGCGGTCTATGACCGCCCGATTTTATTTTTTCTCAACCCATTTCTAGGTCAAATTTACATAGTAAGCCCCATCAGATGCCAGTATAGTGAAAGCAGAATAGGTGGAGTCCTCTAGATCCTGGATCCAAACAATTTTCCTATTTAGAGGCGTCCCCTATTTTTGTACACGGCTTGACACAGACGTCTTTTTTGTGACTATAAAGCAATAATTTATTTCCGAGCCAAACTCGTTAGATGGCTCCAGTTTGAAAAGACCCTGGCTTCCGAGAGGAGTCCATGTCGCCGACATCAAAGATTCTGATAGTTGATGATGACGCTCGTCTATGCAATAGCTTGAAGGTATTCTTGAGCAACCAAAACTCTGAGATAATTACGGCTTACAGCGGCAAAGAAGCCATAGAATTACTCGGCAAGGATAAATTTGACCTCATGCTCTTGGACGTGGTAATGCCTGACATGAGCGGATACCAAGTCATGGATTATATTCACAGCCACGATCTGGAGACCTCTGTCATACTTATGACCGGATACGCTCCTTCAGACCTCGCCGCAGAGGTTCCACCAAAGGGCGCCTTTGCCTATCTACTAAAACCCTTTGACCTCGAGGAATTAATCTCAACCGTACAAAATGCCCTCAAATCCTAAATCCTAAATCCGAAGCACTAAATGCCTAAAATATAGTGAAATCTACAATTTTAAGTCTCAAATCTAAAATTCCTTACTTCCACAATCTCCAATCTGCAATCTAAAATCCGCAATTCCTCAATTCCAAAATCCGCAATTCGCAATCCCAAATCCCGCCGGTGAAAGGTGAACCGTGAACGGTAAACGGAACAGATGCCTTTTTTAAATCCGCATTCCGCAATCCGCAATCCGCAATCGAAATTACCTCCACGCTCCATGCGCTTTCCCCTTGTACCCAAAACTCGACTGTGCTATCTATTACCATTAGCGGTTTACCTCCAATAACGGGGGGTATCAAGACGATCAAGGTCTAATGGCAATCCCATTCGATCTCGAGCAGATTTCACCAACGACCACGACGGCGCATCCCGACCCAGACTTATCCCTTGGCATTATTTACAACTGGTGAGGAACATTTAATCCAGGGCTATGCTGCTTAGTTTACTTGTTCTGAGCTTGTTTAACGCTGCTTACAAATTGAAGTGGTGATTGTCACTGGTCCTCCTGCGAAATAGTCTCCAAGGTAAAAAAAGAATCTTACCTGCCAATAGTGGAGGATTGAATCTCTTTGCGTAGAAATATCTTTTGAATTATTTAAGGACGTCCACAATCTTGGAGGGAGGGTATTTCTCATGTCAAGAATTGCCGCAGTCTGTCTGTCGGATCTCCATCTTGGTTCAGAGTATAGTGTCCTCACCGCTGTCCATCCGGAGACGCTTGAACCAAACATCCACAAAAAAAGCCCCGTTCTCGAAAGTCTCGTGAGGTGTCTGAAGGAAATCCTGTCCGATGAGCAGGGTGCTGGGAAGCCCAGCCTGGTGCTCGCTGGTGATGTACTTGAACTCGCCTTGTCCACTACCAACGTTGCTGCAACCGTCTTCACTCAGTTCATTGAATTGCTCTTGGAAGATGGACAGCTACCGGTTGATCCCAACATCGTCTACGTGCCCGGCAACCACGACCATCACCTCTGGGAGACCGCACGCGAACGGCAGTACGCCGATTATGTGAGCGAGCCCGACACCGATATACCTCTCAAAAACGTTCCTTGGCACACGACCCATCTTTTTCCGTGGAAAGAGGAGCTCGATGTCAAGAACCGAGATGTCGAGAGCTTCCTGCTCACCAAGCTGGTGCAACGCACCGCTTCCTCGACCGATCTCAGTGTTCTGACGATGTATCCCAACTTCGGCCTTCCCAGCGCGGACAATGAAAGCCGTTGCACAGTCGTTCACCACGGCCACTTCACCGAATCGATCTACTACCTAATGACCGAGCTACGAAAGATCGTTTTCCCTGATCGAAAAGGCCCCGTGGAAATCTGGGACGTCGAAGCGGAGAACTACGCCTGGATCGAATTCCTTTGGGGTACCCTGGGACGTTCCGGCGAAGTCGGAAAGGACGTGGGGCTTATCTACGACATGCTCAAAAGTAAAAAGGGTACGCGTCGACTCATCTGTAACCTGGCGCGATCCGTCCCCAAGCGGTTCAACCATCCGTGGTGGGCCAGGTGGTTTGAGAGCCTCCTCATCTGGATCGTCCTCACCTTACTGGTGAACCGCTTCAAAAAACTGGAGCGAGGCTTACCCGATCGGCCTCTCAGCGAAGAATCCGAAAGGTTGCTCAAGCGATACATCGTTCGCTATGTCAGGGCTCAGTTGGAGAGGGAATACCCCGGCAGGCCGTCCAATCATCTGACCTTTATCTTCGGCCACACCCACAAGCCCTTTGAAAAGATTGTGAACTTCGAGGGTTGTGAAATTCCAGTTCACGTCTATAACACGGGTGGCTGGGTCATTGACACCACTTACGCTGCCCCGCGCCAGGGCGGAGCCATGGTGGTGGTTGACGAGGAAGGCTACGCTGCATCCATAAGGATGTACAACCAATCGGCCGACCCCTCTAGCTACCAGGTGAGCGTGGCGCAAGCTAATAATGACGCCAGAGAATTCAACCCATTGTACGATCGGCTCACAAAGCTGGTTCGTCCGGACCAGCCTCCCTGGTCTGAATTCTCCAGCAAGGTGGCGGAAGCCGTAGAGGAAAGGCGTCGCATTCTCAAGGAGGTGATTCGGCGGGTGGAATACGTCTGACCGCGGTGGGAATTGCGGCTGCCCCAACTCTTCCACAGATACCTGCGGTTCGAGATCTCGTGCATCATCTACCAGTCTCACGAGTCACCTGACGATTAGGACCATCTCCAGGTGTGTTGGTCAGGTCTAGAGTCGTTGAAGGGCATTAGCACAAATGAAATAGTCTGAAAGGAGTGTACCAATGGCAAAGACCTTCAGATGGAATATAACCCGAGTATATCAGGGAGGACGTTTGGCTGAGGATGGATCCCGCTATGTGGAAGTTGTCATTATCCCGCAGGCGAGAGACATCCTGGATGCGGCGGAAGTAGCCGACCTTACCGGCTTGATGAATGTACCGAGAGATCGGCTTCAATGGTGGAATGAAGATGAAGCGGAACAGATTGAAGGCCGGCTCACCGAAAGCCAGTTTATAGAAGTCATGAGTGCTAAAATTCCGTTTGCAGTCGGCAGCACTCCCGAGGCCGTATGGGAGCAAAGAAGACTGGAGGAAGACATGGTCTTCCTCCAATACGTACAAGACGAGATAGCTCTGGAGCAAACGCTTGCGGATCCCCTAGAGCCAGCTGTTCGGCCCGATGTATCAGGCCTGTTGAGTATCGATAACGCCCAATGGCTGGACTTCACCCAGCAAGCGCGAAAAATGGCAGCTACCCACTACAGACGGGCATTGGGCGAGCAGGAGGAGGAGTAAGATGTTACATAACAATGAATTGAAAGTCCACTTTCTCAATGTGAATCATGGGGATGCAACGATTATCGAATTCCCCGACTATGAATCCCCAAAGAGGGCACATTTCGGGGTCGTTGACTTTGGTGCCAAACGAGCTGAGGACCGGACGCTTCCCCGGGATTACATGTCAGCCCTGATCAATCTGCGAAAAGACAATGACCCGGCTTTTGACTTTGTGATTGATTTTGCTTGTGTGACTCACCCCCATGATGACCATTACGGCGGGCTCGGCCGTTTTATGAATGAATTTTCCGATGCAACTAATGCGGTCAATAACAAGATAGAACGTTTCTGGGACTGTGGCTTTCGCACCAATTCAGTTATGTACAACAACATATTGCGTAATATTAGCCTCAATAAAAATCTGACGTTTACACGTGTCACCGCTGGCTCGGAGTTTGAGTTTGGCGAGGTCCGCATCACGGTGCTGGCCCCCTCGGTTGATCTTCGAAACCGCTTTGATACCTACGGAATTGGCAAGAACGACGCTTCCATCGTCCTCAAAATAAAATACAGGAATTCATATATCATACTGGCAGCTGATGCAGAGTTCGCATCCTGGGCGAAATCCACAGAAGAGTTCCCGCGGCGCGAGCGCATTACGTTTTACAAAGACGGTCTGGGGCTAGCAGAGAGAAAAGAGACCAGCGATCAGTTGAAATGCAACCTGCTTCGGGTCTCTCATCACGGCAGCAAACATGGTACGAGTCTGGAATATCTCGAACGCCTAAAGCCAAACTATATTGTCATCTCGGCGGGCAATTTTGCCTGGTACCAAAACAATGCATCTAACTGGGCCGGCGATTTCCCTCATCCTCTCATCGTTGAGACATTTAAGGAATTGGATGAAGACATTCAGGGTCGCACCTACATCACAGGTGAAACGGGTAATATCATTTTCAAGTATGATGGAAACTGGACTCCCAGAGATAAAAAGACTTTCCTAGAGAGGCCTGGAACTCCCGGCTTCGACGCGGCCCTGGCCAATAATTGGCCGTAAAATAGAGTTTAATCTAACTGAGATGTCATACGGTCTTTTAACCGGTTCAGACCTTCTTGTCATTGCGCCGCAATGTTCTTATGCCTTAGAGTCAACCTCTTCCACCAAGAACGCTTCAGTCTCTCCAACTCTTCTTCCAATGCAAGCAAGCGTACTTGAGTCTCTTCTTTTTCGTGATCTTTAAGATCTGTTGTTTTTCTGAACCGCAAAAGCCGTTTATGCTGACCTTTCTCCAGTTCACTGAGTCTGGTTTTAGTTGCTTTCAATTCACTTGCTTGGGTCTGCAAATTACGTCTTAACATGTTAACTTCTTGTCTAACGGTCTCCAATTCTTGATTCTTAGCCTCCAATGCCGCTTTACACCTGAGAAGATATTCCCGTTCATTTTCCAGCAAGCCGAAACTGGAAGGTGGCCGCTTCACCTGGGACTTGTTCTTGGTGACAGAAGCCCTGCTACTACGCTCACCCGATACGGATTTCACCTGACGTTTACTGTCTAGAGCCTTTACCTCATCTTTGGATATGTAGATCTGGCCATCCTCTTTTATTCGTTTCAACGAGCCATTGTTCAGGTATGTTATTATCTTGCCTTTGGAAACACCTAGGGTCTTGGCCGCCACCTGGATGGTTATTTTTTCCTTCGCAGGTTCTGGGCTGGAAAGAAAAAAATGAGATACCTTTGCTAAACCTCTTTCCTGGTTTTTTCTATCTTTCATGGAAGGCCAACCAAAATTACAGACTTATAACAGAATTTACACCTCCGTAAGCATCCTCGGCAGTTTCCTCATTGGCAGGATCAGGCATCCAGCGGCCATCAACCAAGTACTTATACTCATATAGACCCTGCCCTAAAAAGAGGGTTTTGTGCCACAGCGGTCTACCCTCAGACTCTACAAAATCAAGCGATTCCGGCACCCAATTATTAAAATCACCAGCGATCTGCACCGTGGCACTCTCAGGTGCTTCCAATCTGAAGACAATTTCTCTTTCCATGGGTGACTTCAGCAGTCCTGCGGTTTCCAATAGTGACCCTATGCTAAAACCCTTATCCTTTCTTTCAGTTTCCTCGGATAAGATCTCCGTGGCCAGATTCTGATAATCACGGTAGCCAGCGGAGTTCTTATCGTAAACCGCTATGGCCCTTCCGAGGCTAGCAGCTTCTCTCAGTTTGGTACAGGTGTTGATAATGGTCTCAAAGCAGCTTTCAGGAAATCTGGCCCTCAACGTCTCCACGACACCATTGCAGAATCTGGTTCTTCGGTCGATGCTCGTAGCCAGAATTTTGATAGTGAGTTCATGTCTCACTTTTTCTTCGATTATCTGGATTGTCTCTAGGAGTTTTCCTAGACCCTGGAGAGAAAAGAAACTGGGGTCAACTGGAATGATCACCTCCTCCGCTGCCACTAGAGCATTGAAAGTCAAAAGGCCTACGCTGGGAGGACTGTCAATGATAAGGTAGTCGTAATTGTTTTCAATGTCCACAAGGCTCTGTGCGAGCTTATATTCTCGCCCCTGTCCACCGGCCATGACTTGCTCAAAGGCACTCAAAACCACATCGCTCAGGACAACGTCAAGATTCTCTTCCAGTGTGAGTATGGCCTCACTAATCGGTATTTCGCTCAAGAGGACCTCATAGATGGTCTTTTCCGCATGGTCACCCTTTGCATTAAGCCCAAGACCGGCGTGGCCTTGTGGGTCCAGATCAATCAACAAGACCTTTTTGCCTTCACCTGCCAAGAAGTACGCCAGATTTATCGCTGTCGTCGTCTTGCCGCATCCGCCTTTTTGATTGACAAGAGCAATTTTTCTCATGGCTCTCCCTCCTTTCTGAGTGAGGCACTGGGTAAAAAATGAACTTATCTCCCTAGTTGATCCCGTGCCCAAATTTCTTAACTTCATAAATTTACCGACCACTCTACGGACCAGGATGCCAACCGTTTCGAGTGACATTTTCTCGGTTAACATCTGTCTAAATTGTCTCAGTCTGTCTGCAACCTTGCTCGGACTGGAAGCTATTTTTGAGGAATCTGGTTCAGGAGCTGGAAGGTCTTCTAAGACAGGGGTTGATGGGACGGCTGCACCGTCTGCAGACTCTTGTGTTGCTGTCCGCTTTTGGTTCCGGTGCAACCGGATTCTTTCCCAAAACCGGGGAAGGGTCATGTCAATGCCAAGGCGATTCGGTGGTTTCTATAAAATTGCCGGCCCTAACGTTTATGGGCCAAAAAGCCTTGTCACATTTGCCACATATTGTGATGAATGATCATCAGCCTCCTATATCATGTACCACCTGCTGGGACTTAAATCACAATTAATAAAACCTGTCAAGTAAAGAATCCACGACCATCTGTAGAAATAAAGCACATTTCAGATTTTAGATTGCAGATTGTAGTTTGACAAAAGTTTCAGCATGAAACCGGGGGCTCCTAAAAAGGCATTCCAAATATAATTAAAGTCTAAACGGGCCACACATAAAATTCCCAAATTTGAAATTTAAAATCTACAATAGTTAATCTCTACTTGGCATGTTTATTGCTCACTAAAAGAATTTGGCGATATTAACAAAGAAGATTATTGAGCTTGACCCAAGAAGATAATTGATCAAGGTAACCAAGGTGATTAAGCTAACTGAAAGACAAAAGCTGTTATTGGAGTCCGCTAGTGACTGGATTCAGAATAATTACTCAGAGGCGGGCCTAGTAGGCGTTGCTTGGTGGTTTCTTGACTGCGGTTGTATGGCTGGAATGGGATTTTCCATGGAGGCCGGTATAGTTACGCCAGCAGTTCGAATTGATCGGGAATTGGTCGAGGACGGAACGGTGCCAGAGTGTGCAAAGTGCTCCGAACTCAGTCCCGCCAATCTAGCTAGAACGTTTACCTTTGGGACGACTTGGTTTAGACCCGTACTGGATTCAGAAATTAGAGACCGAATCAAGAAAGAACTATTCGGCCCATTATTAGACAAGGAAGTTGTTGAAATGTATCAAGAAGGTGAATTTCAAACTGCACACTAAAAAAAGAGACAACCGTCCGAAAAGGGCAAGCAACCCCCCTTCTCCTGTCTCACCTGACTTCGTTTATTAATTTACACAGTCAAGACGTTGTTTAGGGTACCAAAGGAGTTATGGACCATTTGATCATTGCTGGGATCATTCTGCCATTGGCCATCCACTAGAAATTTGTACTCATAATTCCCAGGAGATAGGGTGACAATTTTGGTCCACCTGCCTTTTTTGTCTCTTTTCATTCTGTGCTTCTTGACATCCCAACTGTTGAAGTCGCCCACCAAAACGGCTTCTCTGGCCTCTGATGCCTCCAGCTTGAAGGTAATCCTTCTTTTCTCTGACTGTTTTTTCTGCTTTTTCTTGGACATTTTCACCCTCCTTGGCTTCCTCTTTATTGCAGTTCAAATTCGCCGGCCCAATTGCCTAGTCTCTCCAACCGTGTACTCAAACAACGGCCGCATAATTGAACATTCACAAGAGTGCATTACGCCCAAGCTGAATAATGATAGGCTAGCTGGTCGATCAATGTAAATACGAAGAACCACCATTTTAAGGGAACATCGTCATTATGCTTTGTAAGAAGCTAGCTTCCCCTGAGCGACCTGACATGAGATCTATCTTCTATGGCTGTTCCAGTCATGATCCATTCACATTTTATGACTCGTCCGCTTTCATTCCTAACAATTCTCGCGTATAAAGATCTCAAGTCACTAACATTATTATCACACAACAGTAAGGATAGACAATGATCAAACTCGGCAGGCCGTACAAAGAAATGGCAACTACGTGCAAAACAAGGCCCATAGGGGAGAAGAAGGTCCTCTGGAAAAGGTTTGAATCGGAGCCCTTTGGGCAAGGAAGATACCAAGCGAGGGTTCTTTCTAGAAATCTGATCGACTCCGCGGCCGCCCTTTTCCGACATGCTTACCCGGAAATCTACGGCTCGCCCCACGAGTTTGTCCTTATGCCAGAGCGATACGAGGGCCTCATTGCCCTGGATGAGAACTGGGAGGAAGATTCCCGGAGCAAAGTCTACTGCATGCCGGTGGTGGTGGAACTGCACTCCAACAAGGTGGTCTCCGCCACAATGCTCACAAAAATCGAAAAAAATCTCCAGGTGGAGTTCACCTTTGCGGCCACGCTCCCCGAGTATCGGCTCAAAGAAATCATGCAGAATTTAAGGGTGCTCAACTGGAAAATTGCCCTGGCCTCGAACGCGGAGTACTTTACCACCTTTCTTGAAACCTGGCACGACATAACCCAGAAGTGGTGTATTAAAGACGGCTGGCGAGTGGCCGGTATTTTCCCTGGTAATTTCGTCCGGTGGAAGAATCCAGACCAAGAGTATCGTGGCTGTACGGTACATTGCTATTATTTTCCCCACGATGGTGAAGATTATACCACCAAACCCGAGGAATGGAGTCTGGCACCGGAGTTCATGGAACTGTGGAAGGTTCTGGACCGGATAAATAGGAAAATAGCCAAAAAAGGCAAAATTCCACCTTGGCTCGAAAAACACTTGAAGAAGAGTTAATTCCTGCTTGATTTGGCGCCATTTTATGCATCTTGATGCACCCACCTTTGGAAAACATCTCGTACCCTCCCCTGGCACATAATTTGCTCAACTATAGCTAATCAGGTCCACACCTCCAGAAAAATAGAGCTTTCTTGTGATCAAGCAGTCACAAATGAGGGAGGTGAATCTGATTGAATTTCTACTGTAATAGCAAACAAGGAGGGCTCCCATGAGCTATTCAGGATGGCCGCTAACATCCAAGTGGCTGGTGTGCCTAGCCATCCTCTTGGTCTGCAGCGGATGTGCACAAATGAAGACGTTTTTCAAATCATCGGATAATTCCGCTGAATACAAGCCGGCAACTAGAAGTGAAGCAAAGAGTAAGTCCAAAAAAGAATCATACTATGTACACAAGGTTCGTTGGGAAGGAGAAACACTTTCCCTTATTGCCAAATGGTATACGGGCGACCAGAGGAACTGGAAGACCCTGGCTAAGGCCAATCCGTGGCTCGAGCCTAACAACATCTCAACTGGCCATAAAATTTTCATTCCCCGAAATCTTCTCAAGACCAAAAAGCCAATGACACACGACTTTGTTCTCGCCTCAAAGCGCAAGCACCAGGTTCAGAAAACTGAATACGAGCCTGCGGAGGATCTTGGGGGGAATTTGTCGGAATCGCAGGCCGTTGATTTGGAATTTGTCATACCATGATAAACATAGGGTTCGGCCTCAGATCACCCGTGAGATAAATTTGGCTTGACCTGCGCCGGACCACAACTGAGTGTGTCAAAATCTGCAAGAGATTGTACTCTTCTCAATAAGTACGGTCTTTTCTTGCCAAGCGATCGCTCCATTTTCATGATAAACTGAATAATTAAAGGGGTTAAATCCGCCCGCGGCCCTTGATTGCCGGACCACCAAGAGTTGTCACCATTTCGGCAGGCTCATAACCCAGCGTGCACATTGAAGCGGGGGGCTAAACTTTTTTTGATTAGAGGCGAAACAAATTGAGTTTTATGTAGACTAATAATTGAGGCAGATAGTTTAAATTGACTTCCCCAACCAAGGAGGGAATTTAGATATGGATGTTGAAAAACAAGACTCTGATTATTTTACGGTTGAAGTGGATCGCGACTTGCCGCTTTCAGAGCAACTTCACAGGGCCAATAGCAAATTGTCTTTTGAAGTCAGTGCTGAGGACAGAATTTTTTTGGAGGATATTCAATTCAAAAATGGCTATAAGGTCTTACGGTATCGATTTTGGCGAGATTAGCGGATCAAGAAATAGTAAATAAACTCAACAACTTTGGTGTGGTTCCATGCGAACAGGACCGTCGTAATCATACCCGCCCCTGACATGGGTCCGCTTTCCATAACTGCTCTTTTTTCCCCCAAAAAAATGGTATTCAAAGGCCATATCTGGCCAAAGTTTCCAATCTTTATTGGAGCAAAGAAACCTGGAGTTGCCCAGCCGTTTTGGAGTACTGGATTATTGTAAAATATCAAATTCCAAGCACCAAATTTCAAATAAATCCCAAATTCCAATATCCAAACACAAAGGCCGGTTTGGAGTTTTGAAACTGGGGACCCGCCCGCAGGGTGGGGAGTCCAAGCGAAGCGCGGACAATTTTGGTCATTGTGATTTGTTTGGAATTTGTGATTTGTTATTTGGAATTTTTTGTCACTCCACCACCCAATTACTCCAGCTGACGCCCGTGTGAAGCAAAGACTCCTAAAGCCGCCTCGGGGCGCGGCCAGCCGGGTCCTTCTATTCTTTACTTCATTAAGTCGGGTATTCCTCCCCCAGATTGCGGTTTGCCCACCCGTCGCAACATGTGGGCACAAACGTTGCATCTGTTTGAACACAAACATCTCGGAGGAAAAGCATGTTCAAGCTTGAATTGAGATTCCAAAACGTCTCCATTAGCGAATACACCCTCAGAAATGGAGATATTCGAATCATTGGTCGCAGTTCCGAGAGCCATATTATGATTGATGACCCACACGTTTCGCGCCGGCATGCTCGAATTGCACGATGGGGAGATCAGTTGTTCGTTGGTGACGAAGGTAGCAAGCAGGGAACCTTAGTGAATGGAGAGCAAATAATTTGTGCCAAGCTTAAACATGGCGATGTTGTCAATATTGGTTCAAGTCAGAATCCGCAAGTAGTTATCAAAACCATAGAGGAAGAGACCGTAACCGACTTCCTAAAGGTCACAACCTAAACTCAGTGATCAGATTAAGCCACAGATAACCCTGTTAGCTCTGCGCTTACCTTCCATAAACGGCTGGCAAGGCTGTCGTCATAGGAGATCTTAGAGGACTCGACCGCTTTCTGTTTTATGAAGTACTTCCCGCTTACACCTTCCAGCGCAGGTGAGGTTGCCAGGTAGATTGAAGTCTTAGCACCTTTCTCAGGGCTGGACCCCATCAACCTGGTCGTTGACATCAGTGCTCGCGGTAGCCCAATGGCATCTGCGAGGAGCTTCGTGGCCACCATCCCCGGATGAAGGCAATTGGCGGCAACCTTGGTTCCCTGAAGTCGTCTGGCCAGTTCATAGGTAAAAAGAACGTTAGCAAGTTTCGTTTTGGAATACACTTGGGTAGGTCCATAAGACCGTTCGGATTGTAAATCATCGAAGTCGATGTTTGCTCCTCTGTGCATATCTGAGGCCACCGTGACAATTCTTGCTGGCGCACTGGATTTGAGCACATCCAGCAACAGATTTGTGAGCAGAAATGGCGCCAAATGGTTGACGGCGAACTGCGTCTCAAGACCATCCACAGTTACCAAGCGTTGTCTGGAGATGATACCGGCATTATTGATGAGGACATGGAGTGTACCGGGCTGAGCCTTGAAATTCTCTGCAAGATCGCGGATTGAATCCTGAGAGGCGAGATCGGCCAACAGCAAGGAGACGTAGTCATTACCGCTTTTTTGTCTGATTTCGGCTAGGGCAGCTTCACCTTGCTCCCGGCTGCGGCACACCATAACGACGGCAGCCCCCAGATCTGCCAACCCAAGGGCGGTGGCTTTACCTATGCCGTCGTTGGCTCCAGTGACCATGCAAATTTTGCCAGCCATTGATTTGTTTGCGCTACTCACGTTCATCCTCTATTTAAATAAAATTTCTGTTAGTTGGGTTCCAAGGAGCTGCTATATTGTTTTTACACTGTAATCTTTCACCTTAAAAAAATGCTCAGTTAGGAGCTTGGCGCGCGAAAAGCGGTACGCGATTTGATATATTAAATGATCTTGTCTGATTCAGAAACAATCAAATAGGGCAGATTATCATGCCAGAAAACGAAACGGTGGTGGTTTTGGGAGCGAATCCCAAACCGGAACGTTACTCTAACAGGGCAATACGAAGTCTCCTCGAGCACGGGCACCGGGTTATTCCAGTTCATCCACTCATTCGCGAAATCGCTGGGGTGCCTGTGGCGAAGAATTTGAGCCAGATACGAGAGAGAGTAAACACCCTTACACTCTACATCAACCCTGAAAAAGGGCAAGAACTACTCAAAGACATGGTGGATCTGAGACCAGACAGGGTAATTATGAACCCTGGGACAGAATCTGATGACATCGAAGCGCATCTGATTGCTAATGGTATATCCGTGATCAGGGCTTGCACTCTCGTCCTTTTGCGGACAGGCCAGTTTTAGAAAAAGTTGCACTCTATTGATTTGCAGTTAGTTGAATTAGTAAAGGACGTCCCCTATTTTGAAGGAGTGGAAATGAGAAGGTATTTAACTTGTGCTGTGTTTTTGTTGACCATATGGGCGATGGCCTCCCCAAACGTTTTCAGCGAAAGCGAGAATATGGGAAAGGTCGAACGCGTCAGCCCGCAGGAGGCCCGACAAAAAATCAAAACAGGGAAGGCTTTATTGGTCTGTGCTTACGATGATGCTACCTGCAAAGACATGGTGCTGGATGGCGCCCTTCTGCGCAGTGAGTTCGAATCCAGACTCGCTTCAATCTCGAAGAATCAAGAGATCATCTTCTATTGCGCCTGACCGCATGAAGCAAGCTCTGCCTGGATGGCAAAAAAGTACCGTGGAAAAGGCTACGCAAACGCGAAGGCTCTCAAAGGAGGCCTGGACGGCTGGAAGGAGGCAGGCTACCCGGTTCATGAAATTCAATAAGGGAGGATGAATCCATCGTGCGATGGAAGGTTAATGCCACCGAACTTCTCGGGTGTATTCCTCTATCTCGACTTCTTCAGCCTCCCCATTCATGATCCGCCGGATACCCTCACTGATAAATTCAAATGCATGTTCCAATCTTTCCCGCTCTTCTTCACTCGGAGGATTTTTGGGATCATAGGCAAGTTCGATGACATAATTCCAGCGCTCGTCTGCTTCAGCCATCGGGTCAAAAAAGACCAGGCTAAAGCCTACGCAGGGGGCGTGCTTCTTGCCGCAGATACGTCGGACGGCCTGAGCCGTTTTCTCGCCCCATTTGGATATATTCATTATTCCTGGTTTCATTGGATTGAAACCTTTCCAGACGATACTCGAAAAATATAGTCTTCTTGATCTCGAGGAAGCCTGTAAGCATAAATGCGCTTGCACTCCGTGCATTGCAATCGCATTTGCTGCGAATCCTCTTCAATCAAAACTCGATTACAATCTGCACAGAAAAGCTCATAAAGTCGCAAACCAACAGCAATCCTGATCTCTCCCACCGGGTGTGCACCAGATTTTGTTTTGCGCAAGCTCTCCATTTCCATCCTACCGCATCATGTGAGATGGACGATTGCAAGACTTTCACATAATTTCAATCATTAGAGCAGCAATTACCATGCCAATTGTAGTATTTACGGTTCGTCTCACCCTACATATTGGGCTAATCTTCAAGCTTACTGTTGAAAAATTCAGGGTAGAATGGAGCAAAACAATCAGGGGATCACCGGAATCGAAACTTGAGCCGATGCCAAGCTAAAAATTTAATATTATTTAATTAAATGGCACAAACAGCTGGGGGATGTTGGTAGGTTGTGAAGGTTTTTTAGACCTTGATCGATGCCACAAGCAGAACCACAAGGCCAACAAAGGATAGCAGTAACGATAAAGCACCCAAAAATCTGACCTGCTTGGGAATCATGCAGGATTTCGCTCTTATGGTGGAAGGCCGAGAAGCTTGATCGTTGCCGTAACGGCGCACCAAGAGGAGATGCGCAACGTAGCATACCCCAGCCGCAAATAGAAGTGAAAATCCGTAAAGCATATTCTTTTGCCGATTCGGGGTCAGGTCGTGAAACCGTACACATGGACCTGACTTTTACGGTGAAGAATTCAGACACATTTTTTTGCCACCTGTAAACATAACTCAAATCTTTTACTCTGACACCCCGCCAAAGTGAAAAATTTTTAAAACCCATACCAACGTCCCCTCTTGCTGAACAGAACCAATTCTCCCCCCTTATGGTACGGAAGTTGCTTTTACCCATACTTTGAGAAAATTAGATGCGGCCGGCTCCCAGGCCCTTGTCAAGCCTTCACGTTGTTACTTTCGAGCCGACACCCATAGCAGACGTTCACGCCAAACCATAACGGCTCGAGGTACAGTTTTGGATACAGGAAAGGTCACCTGAAGAATGCATAGTTTTCTAGTTTCGGAAAATATTAAGCGAGCATTGCCGTTTATTCTTGGCCTGTTAGCTGTTCTCCTGGTCTTTAACCTTATAGTGGAGGTCCTGCCATCTTCCACGACCCCCACCGCTGAAAACACCACCCGGGTCCTTACCGACTTTTCCCTTCCAGGAGCCGTTGACCTTTGTGGTGAATCCATACCACTCGAGAATCTGCATGTGCTGGAAATGCTGGATCGAGAATTTACCATAGCGGTCTGGGATCGGGCTCAGGTTTTTATGTGGCTCAAGAGATCCGGACGCTATTTCCCATACATTGAGGCGAAGTTGGCCGAAGCGACCATGCCTGATGACCTAAAGTACGTACCGGTGGCCGAGAGTGCGCTTATCCCTGATGCCCGTTCGAGAAAAAGAGCCGTTGGACTCTGGCAGTTTATGACTCACACTGGCAGGCGTTACGGTCTCCGTAAAAACCGCCTGATAGATGAGCGGCGAGACTTCGAGCAGTCCACTGAAGCAGCAATTGAATACCTCAAACACCTCTATGATAAATTCGGTAGCTGGACCTTGGCACTGGCAGCATACAATTGTGGAGACGCTCTTCTCAAGAGGGAAATAAGAAAACAGAAAGTCAAAGACTTTTACAGGCTCCGTCTACCTCCGGAAACAGAGCGATATATCTTCCGCATCGCTGCTGCCAAAATTATAATGGAACATCCACAGCAATATGGATTTAACCTGCCTCCAGAGCAGACCTACAGACCGCTGTGGTACGACACTGTGGAGGTCAGACTCCGCCGCCGGTTGAATTTGACGGATCTTGCCCAGGGTCTGGGTACCGATTACAGAGTTCTAAGGAGGCTCAATCCACAGATCCGTCACCACTACTTGCCTAAGGGGCATCATACAATAAAGGTTCCTCCCGGGTTTGGCTCAAAGGTAGAGATCGCTTTGCAGCAACTCAAGCAGATTCCACCGAGAAATAAGAACAAGACCTATGAGAGCTATTATGTGGTTCAGGACGGGGATACTTTGGGCCACATCTCCAAACGAACCGGGGTCTCTATTGCCACACTAAGAAGTCTCAACGAGATCCATGGCTCCACCATATGGGCAGGACAGAAGCTTCGTCTCACCCCCTGAGGAGAACATATAAAGTAACAATTCTGCGAGCCTTCTCCTCTTATCTTACAATGGCAATTAGCCACGGAGGGCTGCCAGCTAATATGCCAATGACCAAGCCCTCTCCGAACATTTAACAGGTATCTTGTAAGAAAAGGTGTCATCTGGTAGGATCGCTATTGTTCAACTTCCCACGCTAAAGGACGAGCTCATTCTCTCGAGACAAAGGATCTATCATGCCAAGAAGATTTCCAGGTTTTAGTTTCAAACAGCATCAACTCACCGGTCAGCAGATCTATAACGCCAGGCAGTTTTTTGGAGAACTTCATAACAATCTGGCAAATTCATATGGTGAATCAGCAAGGCCGGTTAAGCTGGCTGAAAACATCTTGGAGATAATCGACAGTCTCAGAAAAAGTCTCGATGAAGTAGCGTGCATTGAGAATCCTGATCGCGAAGATTGGGAACTGAACCAATGTTATTATACCGTTGAAGAATAACCTTGTTCTCATGACAACTTTGCTGTAAGACCATTTCTCAGATTGAGGTATTTCACGCATAAATATTTGATATCATTTATAAAGTATAGAAAATTAGTGTGAAATACTATTCCTCCCTCGCTTTCCCGGAAAAAAGTCTCCCTTTTTGACCAAATTTGGCCACCCACAGCCCAAATTCGTCAATAAAGCCGGAAAGCTCTAAGTCCTATTCTAACTTACAACTTATTGCAATTACATGTATTTCACGTTTTTTACCCGTTTGGCATCAATAATGCTCATCTAGCTGAACCAACATAGAGAAAGCGAAACGCAAGGTTGATTTCGAATTTGGAAGGGGAGGTAATTGACATGTTACCAGAAACAAGTTCCCAGAGCAGAGCTAAGGTCAAGTGGACCGTTAAAATGGATACCGACGAGGGTACTGTGGATGGCGTGATAATAAATATCAATAAAAATGGAGCCTTTATCCGTTGCCAAAGGCCGTTGAGATTGTCTGAAACCTGCAAACTGAGTATTGATTCACCCGATCACCCCATCCAGGATATCTCTGCTGAGGTCGTCTGGACGAACATCCACGGCCCAGATGACGAGCTTACCCCTCGGGGTATGGGGGTTCGCTTTGAGGAAATCGATGAGAAAGAGAGAAAGTTCTTGAGAAAGCTCGTATCAGGTAATGGTGAGTCTGAAGATGTTCCTGTTGTGGAGCTATCTGATACCATTCATTAGGTAGGGGCAGGTCTCCATTGGAGACTGCTCATCTGTGGAAAAAAAAGCGGAGTCAATGACTCCGCTTTTTTTTGGATAATTGTAGCCGGACACAGCTAACATTACTTGATAGCTTAGTTTAATTTTAATATTAATTAACAGATTCAACCCCTTCGAGCTCGAGGAGTTTTCTCTCTAGTTGTTGTACGTAAGCGCGCGCAATCTGCAGTTCAAGATTCAGTTGCCGGATGCGATGCATCGACCTTATTCGAAAAGTGAGTTCCATCGAATTGAACGGTTTGGTGACAAAATCGTCGGCTCCTTCCAGATCAGCTATGAAACCTCTATCGTCAAGCGCAGTGATGATAATGATCGGAATGTATCTAGTTTCCTCGTGTCCCTTTAGCCTCTTGCAAACCTCTAAGCCATCAATTCCCGGCATGTTTATGTCTAATAAAATTACCTCGGGATTCTCCAATGTAGCTGAATTCAATGCCTCTTCGCCATTTGAGGCCAAAATCACCTCGTATCCTTCTTCTGAGAGAAGTTCGCTGAGAAAACCCCTTATAGCCGGTTCATCGTCCACTACCAAAATCTTTTCCGGCATGGTACCCCTCCTTGATTCAGCCTGTCTAAAACATTTAGACGAAATGTGCGCCTGCGTTAGCTCCTTTTTGAAATTGAAGACCAACGACTATTATGGTTACATCTTCAAAAGCCTCTGCAAAAAAAGGGCCAGGAGCTTGCTTCATTGTTTGTAAAACAGTTATTGAAGTTGCTCTGCAACTGCTCTCGAGGGCTGAGCCATTCCCTCCGCTTACGCTCGGTCTGCTTAGCTTGCGCGGCGGAGGTCCTTCGGAGCAGAGGAAATGACAGCCCGAGCTGCGGATGGGCCAGCCTTTGCTGTTTTACTTGGATAGAGTTGTCTCCTTTAGGAGGCAAAGCCTGGCCGCATACGCCGCTTCGGGAATATCCCAGCCCTCAAGCTCTAACTATGCGGAGTTAAGTGCATAGGCGTATTTGTTAATCTACCGACCTGCTATATTATTAGTTAGTGGTTCATCTAAAACGGCTGTTTTCAGATGAGATTTTCGGAGTGAAAATCAAACTAGGGATTTCATCGTAGATGGGACACACTCAGGATGCCGAAATATCCCTTAGCCATAGCTTTTTTAGCTGCGCTCTTGTTTGGCGCAGCAACACCAGCAAGTAAGGCACTGCTCCGGACATTGCCAACTTTTCAACTTGCTGGGCTGCTCTATTTGGGTGCTGCCATAGGGGTTATACCGCTGTTAATCAAAGAAAGGAGTTTTAGTTGGCCCTGGAATCTCGATCGAGAAACCGGTTTAAGATTATTAGGGGCAACAGGCTTCGGTGGCATCGCTGGGCCGGTGTTTTTGCTCTTCGGTCTGAAGCTTGCTTCATCAGCTTCAGTGTCACTCTGGCTCAATCTGGAGCTTATCGCCACTGTTATCCTTGGTTATCTGATTTTTCGTGACAAGCTCTGCATCAACGGGTGGGTTGCCATCATAGGAACGCTGGCGGCATCAACGCTTTTGTCTTTATCCGAGGGGCACGCTGGGGTTCAGGCTGGTTTGTTGGTCACCATCGCCTGTATGTGCTGGGGATTAGACAATCACTTCACCGCGCTGATCACCGGTATTACCCCTGCACAGACCACGTTTTGGAAAGGTTTGGTCGCCGGTTTCGTGAACCTCATCATTGGCATGGGCTTGAACTCCTACATGGCGACGATCTCATTGACCGCTGCAGCCCTCATTGTCGGCATTTTCTCCTATGGAATCAGCATCGTCCTATACATCACTTCGGCGCAGAAACTTGGTGCCACTCGAAGTCAAATCATCTTCTCCAGTTCGCCATTCTTTGGGGTCATCATGGCCGCAACTTTTCTTGGCGAATCTATCTCTCTGGCCCAAATACTCGCCACTGTGCTCATCATCATATCCCTGGCTTTCCTTTTCTTCGAACGACACGGACATCTGCATCGTCATGAAGTCACTGCACATGAACACTGGCATCGGCATGATGACGGGCATCACAATCACGTGTTTCCCGGGATGCCTGGGGCCATTTACCACAGTCACTGGCACGAACATAGAGCCATCACTCATGCGCATCCCCACTGGCCAGATCCCTACCACAGGCACGAACACGAAGACGAGTAAAGAAAAGGGAATGCGGATTTCGGATTGCGCCCGCCCGCCTCGCCTTGCCCGTCCGCCATCGGCTTCGCCTTCAGGCGATTGCCGGGCGGGCTCGCATGGCGGGCGGGGATTGTGGATTCCAAAGATCAGCGATTCGCAGTCAGAATAAATAAAATCTGCGATTCTTGTGAAACTATATTTTTCAGAAATAATTGACCCTGCACCGATCACTGTTTAATGTTAGGAACCAAATTTTTTAGAAATGAGTAAACTACCGACGGTCGCTTGATACTGGGATCCCTGGAAGATTGTCCGTGCAACCATTTGGAGTTTTGAGTCGTGACTCTCAGGACGCTGAGGCTTTTGCTCTTTACTAGCTTTCTTTTTTTCTTTTGTAGCGGATTTACCTCGCTATCAATACATCCTCAAAGCGTCGAGCCAAAGCAAGAAGAATTATTGAGGGGGGATCCCCTCATCTATAGAATCGCGCCGGAAGCACGCGGCGGAGAAGCCTACAAGATGATTTACATCGTACCTGTTCCTATTGAAGTTTTCTGGAGATTTAAGACTGATTTCCACGGTGATTTCGTGGAAACCAACAAGTACATCGAGGAACAAATCGTCATCAAAGAAGAAAAAAATATGGTGGTCATAGAGAACAAATTGACAAATAAACCAGGGGCCAGATTCATATGGCGGAATAAACTCCACCCGGAGAAATACCGCTTGGACTTTGTCCTGGAAAACCCAGAGCAGTGCGGGCAAAGATTTCATTACGGCCACTTCCAGCTTGAACCCATTGGGTCCTACACCAAGGTCTCCCATTCGGCGTACTTTGATTTCTTTGGGGCTTCCTTGTGGGCGACATTTCCCTGGGAGGGCGGCATGTATGCCTTCTTGGATTACATTGCCAGATGGGAGCAAAGGACCATTGTGCAGCTAAAAGATGACTACACACCACAAAAGGCAGACTAGGGAAGTCTTTAATTTACACTGAATTCAGAGTAATGCCACCACGGAGGAAACAGCTCTTGATCTGAATCCAGGAGGTCGAAAAAAATGGGAAAGCTGAAAATGCCACATCCTTATCACGAACAACATCTGTGCTACCTGCACAACCTGGGCTTCGTGAAATCGAATCTCGATGATTGGAAAAAACTTGTGAAACAGCCGCAGTTTGTATGTAGAAAGTGCGGTAGAGCTGCCGGCGTAGATAAGAATCTCTGTAATCCCTTTTCCCGCTTTCTTTCTTGACAGCCACAATGTCCCTTTGTTATCCTAACGTTTATTAAAAACTATTCAATTATTTTAGTTAGTTACAACTAATCACTGTCTTTCTGTTCCACCGGAAAGCTCACAAACCAATTTGATTGACGTTTTTTCTCTCCTCAGCTGGCGAACATCTTGCCTCAAGGGGTGAGATCGGATATTTTTAAGTACCTCACAAACTTCGAATCATAAGTGTCATTCTTTCCCTTCTAAGCTTTATAAGGAGCCTTCTCTAAGGTGGACCGCAGAACCTTTTTGAAGATTGCCGGTGTGGGTGGTCTATCGTTTGCCGCCAGCTGCACATCTCAGCCCGCCAAGACGCTTTATTCCCTCGTCCAACACCCTGATGACATGGTAACCGGCAAGGCGACCTGGTACGCCACAACGTGCAGGGAATGTCCGGCTGGCTGCGGCGTTTTGGCTAAAAACAGAGAAGGCAGGGTCATCAAAGTCGAAGGCAATCCGCTCCACCCAATAAATCGTGGTAGGCTCTGCATGCGGGGCCAGGCTGCTCTGCAGGGCATATACGACCCTGACAGAATTAACAGACCCTTGCTGCGGAATGGCAAGGAATGGATTTCCCTAACGTACCCCGAAGCAGAGGCTATTGTGGCGCGAAAGGCCAGAGCTGCCTCAAGAAAAGGTCGTGGCAGGGTCCGCATGGTCACCGAGGTTGTGGGCGACTCCCTGATGAACCTCATGAGCGAATCGCTGAAGACCTGGAATTCTTCTGGGCCTCTGGTTTTCGAACCCTTCGGTTATGAATCTCTGAAAGAGGCGAACAAACAAGTCTTCGGTCTGGATCTACTGCCCTCCTATCGTATTGAAAAGGCGGATTTTCTCGTCTCGTTCGGGGCAGATTTTCTGGAAACCTGGCTCTCCCCTGTTGAATACGCGAGGAAATTCAAGGACATGCACGCCTTTAAAGGAGCGAGCAAGTCCCTCTTTGTCCATGTTGGCCCCTACCAATCCCTCACCTGCGCCAGTGCTGATCTCTGGCTTTCGTGTAACCCCGACACAGAATATGCCATCGCGCTCGGGCTTTTAAGGGAAAGCTTGCAAAGCGGCAAGGGTTCGTCCCTGCCGGGTAAAGTAAGGGCCGCAATTGGGAGAGTCTCCTCCCCCTACACCAAGGAAAGAGTACTCCAGCTTTCCGGCCTAGAACCTCAACGCTACGACAAACTCATCAGTCATCTTCACAGAGCGCAGAAACCTCTCATCCTGGGCACCTCTACTGGCGCAACCGGGCCCCATACCTTGCAGGCCAACATAGCCGCCAATCTCTTGAATCTGCTTCTCGATCCCAATCTTGCTCTATTTGACTTCGCCGGTAGGCACCGGGTAGAGAAGGCAGCGCGCAGGTCCGAGATTGTGAACTTTTTCGGACAGCTGAAAAGCGATTCAGTGGATCTTCTCCTGCTCAACAACGTTAATCCCGTCTTTACCTTACCTCCAGCAAGTGGAGTGAGGCAGGCTCTCCAGCGAGATTCTCTTTTCGTTGTCAGTTTCAGTAACTTTATGGACGAAACCACTGAATTGGCTGACCTCATCCTGCCGGTAACGCTCCCTCTGGAGGCCTGGGACGAATACGGCGGCAAAGCTGGAGTCTTTTCCACCCTGCAGCCTACGATGGGAAGTCTGACCGGTGCACAACACCTTGGGGATGTCTTGCTTCGCACTTCTTCTGGCAAAGAACGTTCCCACATGAATTTCCAGGCCTACCTCTTCACCCAACTGGCGCGGAATAGTGAAATTCGGGAGAAGAAGGATTGGCTGCACGTTTTGCAAAATGGTGGTCTTTTTAAGCCCGGCTCAAAGATAAAGAGTTCGCCTAAAGTGGTCGTCTCAGATAAATTCAAGTCGGTATTTGCGCCGCCGCCTGCCCCTAAAGAGATGAAACTCGTTCTCCTGGCTGTGCCCTCCATCCGCTTCTTTGACGGCAGAGGCGCGAACCGGCCGTGGCTCAGTGAGGTTCCAGATACCCTGACGCAGGTCGCCTGGCAAACCCCGGTGCTTCTCCACCCAAAAACAACCGCTAAAAGACGGCTTAAGCAAGGGGACCTCATTGAAATTGAATCGAGATGGGGCAAGCTGCAGGCACCCGTTTATGAAACGGAAGCTGTGATGCCAGACGTTGCAGCGATGCCCATTGGTCAGGGTCACACGGCTTATGGCCGCTATGCCCGTGGAAAGGGACTTAATCCCTTAACTCTCCTCCCTCCTGAACTGGAACCGATGTCTGGAGCCCCATTCTTTACCGCGGGATCTGTTGCCCTAAATAAGACAGCCCATTCAATCAAGCTAGCCCACATGGATGGCAGCAGAATCCAACACGGTCGAAAGATTGCTCTCTCTGCGACTCCGAACGAGCTACGACATCCCGAACACGAAGCCCATGGACTTGGTATGTGGGAGTTTCCGCTAGTCCTTCCATTGCCTGAGGCCTACGATCGAAAGGAGAGGGATATTTACCCACCGCATGAACACGACGGATACCGCTGGGCCATGGTGGTGGATCTGGATAGGTGTATCGGCTGCAGTGCTTGTTCTGCCGCCTGTTATGCAGAAAATAACATTGGCGTGGTTGGAGAGCAGCGAGTGATTGAAGGCAGAGAAATGGCCTGGCTCCAGATCCAGCGATATGAAGATCCACAGCATCCCAAAAAAATGACTTTCCTTCCGATGCTATGTCAGCACTGCGATAATGCACCCTGCGAGTCGGTCTGCCCGGTCTACGCCCCACACCATTCCAAGGAAGGCTTGAATAACCAGATTTACAATCGTTGCATTGGCACCCGATTTTGCTCGCAGAATTGTCCCTACAAGGTGCGGCGCTTCAATTGGTACGTTTGGCAGTGGCCCGAACCCCTCAATCTGCAGCTTAATCCGGACGTTACCGTTCGCACCAAAGGGGTCATGGAAAAATGCTCATTTTGTATCCAACGAATTAAGCAAGCACACACCACGGCCAAGAACGAGAAACGAAAAATACGGGACGGTGAAATTCAACCGGCCTGCCTTCAGACTTGCCCCACTGGGGTTTTCACCTTTGGCAACCTTATGGATGAACAAAGCGAAGTAAGGAAAAAGGTGAAGGACAAGAGAGCGTATCAGGTCATGGGCTACCTGAACACCAAAACCGCGGTGATTTATTTAAAGAAGGTGGTTCAAGAAATATGAACGATGCAGCCCAGCTGACATATACCGAGATCGACCGTACCGTTTTAGACACCCTTGAGCCCCCCTCTGGGCGATACTGGTTTGTCATTCTACTTTTGATTCTAGGGGTGGTGGCGGGAGCCGCTTGCTGGGCCTACCAGATCTACGTCGGTATCGGCGCAGGTGGGCAAAATATTCCGGTAGCCTGGGGTACTTACTTAATCAACTTTGTGTTCTGGGTAGGTATTGCCCATTCAGGAACACTTATATCCGCCATCCTTTATCTCATGCGAGCTGGATGGCGCAATCCCATCGCCAGGGCCGCCGAGACCATGACGGTTTTCGCCGTCTCTATTGCCGGCCTTTTCCCTTTTATCCACCTGGGACGTGTCTGGCTGGTCTACTACATGCTGCCCTACCCCAATCAGAGACTCCTCTGGCCC
Organism: Syntrophobacterales bacterium; assembly: GCA_050124835.1. Lineage (GTDB taxonomy): Bacteria > Desulfobacterota > Syntrophobacteria > BM002 > BM002 > BM002. The sequence continues at coordinate 37,948 of JASFEM010000016.1, forward strand.
AATTTCCAATCGCCACTGGTCTTCGACGTGGTGGCCATCAGCACCTACCTTACCGTGAGCAGCTTGTTCTGGTACACCGGGCTGATCCCTGACCTCGCCACGGTTCGCGATCGGTCCACGGGATTTCGCAAGAAGATCTTTACCATCCTCTCCCTCGGCTGGACTGGCAAACACGAGCAATGGCGGCACTACACCAGAGGTTATCTCTTCTTCGCCGCTCTGGCGACGCCGCTGGTGGTCTCAGTTCACAGTGTGGTCTCCTGGGACTTTGCTCTCAGTGCTGTTCCGGGCTGGCACAGCACCATCTTTGCTCCTTACTTTGTCGCCGGCGCCATCCATTCCGGACTCGCCATGGTCTTGACCCTGATGATCCCCCTCAGAAAAATTCTCAACTACGAGAGAATCGTCACCATGAGGATTCTAGAGGCCGTTGCCAAGACTATCATCTTTACCGGCCTCATCGTGGGATACGCTTATGGTATTGAGTATTTTCTGGCCTGGTACAGCAACAACATTGTGGAGCAGGAAGCCTTCCGCTGGCGAGCCGTTGGTGATTACAGCCTTGAATTCTGGATCATGGTAGTGTGCAACAGTCTGATTCCGCTCCTTTTCTTCTTTAAGAGGATTCGAACCAGTATTCCATGGCTTTTCATAATTTCTATTCTCATAAACATTGGCATGTGGTACGAGCGTTTCGTCATCATCATCGGCAGCGTGGCTCACGATTTCATCCCCCACGCCTGGGGATTGTATCGCCCGTCAGGCGTAGAATATGGCATCATGCTCGGTAGTTTTTGTCTCTTTTTTCTCTTTTTTCTGTTGTTTGCCAAGCACCTGCCTTCCATCTCCATGACGGAGATGAAGGAGACCCTGGATCATGGAGGGGGCCATGACGACTAATATTACTGTTATGGGACTCTTTCCGGATGAACAAAGGGCTGTCACCACCATTGAGGCCATGGCGGGATATCCCTGGAGAATTGATCAGGTCCACAGCCCCTTTCCCAGTCACAGAATTCTTGACGCCCTCAAGGTAAAGAAGAGTCCGCTGGGATGGATTACCCTGGCCGGGGGCATCCTTGGATTCATCTCCGGCTTCAGTCTCGCCATTTACACCGCCCTCCAATGGAAGCTCATCGTCTGGGGCAAACCCATAATCGCGTGGTTTCCTTTTGTCATTGTCGGCTTTGAATTCACCATTTTGTTTTCGGTGTTCGCCAATGTCTTGGGTCTTGTGGTTTTGGGTGGCCTTCCCGATTACAAGGGTCTCAATAAATATGATCCTCGCTGCTCTGGAGAACACTTTGGTATTGTGGTGTCCTGCGAGCAGGAAGATCAGGAAAAAATAGTTGATTTTTTTAAGAATCAAGGAGGCGAAGCCAGGGTCTTCGAAGAGCAGGCAACTGGCAGCTAGCAGCAGGCAGAATTAGGCACTGAAAAGAAGGTTTCAGGTGTCAGGTGTCAGGAAGAAAAACATAAAAGCCAAAAGCTGAAACCTGAAACCTGAAACCTTGAGCGTTGGTGCAAGGGATTTGGGATTTCAGATCATTTTAGACATTTTCATTTATGAGCACATCCATGAATAACCGAGTACCTTCAAAACTCGTTCTGTTCTTATTTGCTGGACTGATCCTTGTGGGTCTTGGCACCTTCATTTTTCAGCTGGGAGGCGAGCATCCAGAGCGAGCCTGGCAGGCCTATCACATCAATTTCCTACTCTGGTCGGCAATCGCTCAAGGAGGACTGTTGTTTTCCATTGTAATGCATCTCGTCGGTGCCAAGTGGAGTCGGTCTATGCAGAGTCTGGCTGAATCCTTTGCCGCCTTTTTCCCCCTTTCATTTATTCTTTTCATCTTACTGTTTTTGGGTAGAGAGTATCTCTTTCCCTGGCTGCACCACGAAACCGGTAAGGAGGCCTGGCTCAACCTGCCCTTTCTCTTCTCCAGGGATCTCCTTGGTCTCTTGCTCCTTTACGGTCTGGGCTTTGCCTATCTTTACTGTGTCTTGCGGCTCAAATTGGATCCAGAGCAAACCGGGGGGTCACTGAGGAATTTCCTTCTTCGCGGTAAGACAGGCAGCGACGAGGAAGCGGCGGGCTACAAGAAAAAGATGACGGTCTTGAGCGTCCTCTATATTCTGGCCTTCGCTCTCGTCCTCTCCCTTATCGGCTTTGATCTGGTTATGAGCATGGAGCCCCACTGGTTTTCAACTCTCTTTGGCGCCTATGCTTTTGCCAAGGCCTTTTACCTGGGGCTGGCTGGTTTGATGATTCTCTCTGCCATCTTCTATGTGGGCAGGGAAGAAAAATCGACCCTGACCTCTTCTCATTTTCATGATCTTGGCAAGCTCTTGTTCGCCTTTTGTCTGGTTTGGGCCGACTTTTTCTACGTCCAGTTACTGGTTATCTGGTACGGTAATATCCCTGAAGAAACCCACTATGTGATCCAGCGAGTTATGACTCTGCCCTGGCAACCCCTTGCTGTGATTATACTCATCGTTGGTTTCCTGATTCCTTTCTTTATTTTGTTGAATAAGAGGGTGAAATCAAAACCGGTTCCCATGATCATCCTTTGTACCGTCGTCATTATTGCTCTTTGGTTGGAGCATCTGCTCCTTTTGGGCCCGGCTTGGAATCATCATGTTTCATCTCTGCCCCTGGGACCCACTGATGTATTGATCTTTTTAGGCTTCTTCGGACTTATGGCCTTTGCCATAGCTTATTTCTTGCGCATCTTCCCCGAATTTACTCCGGAACGGACGGGTTAATGACCGATCAACTTCACACAAATAACGGTCTCTGGCTTGTGCTGAAACGCAACAGGTGGCCTTTGCTCCTCACCTTGTCTTCTGGCTTTGCAATTCTTCTGTTTATCTTCTTCTATTATGGTTACGCCAGAGATATAGGACCAGAACAACCCATCCCTTTCAGCCACAACGTCCACAGCGGTGTCAAACAGATTCAATGCCAGTATTGCCACCCGTACGTGGCCTACTCTAATTTTCCGGGATTGCCGCCGGTGGAACTTTGTTTGCACTGCCATAACTACATTATCAAACAGCATCCCTGGATTCAAAAGGAACATGAATATTTCAACACCAAAACCCCGACCCCCTGGAGTAAGGTCAACTACCTGGCGGAGCACGTCCTCTTCAACCATCAGCGGCATATTAACAAAAATATATCCTGCCAGCAGTGCCACGGTCAGGTTCAAAACCTGCACAGGTTGCCACACAAAGTATGGTACATGAACGAGTGCATCACCTGTCACTTTGAGAGGAAAGTCAATGTAGACTGCTGGCTGTCGTGCCACAGTTGATCAGATTGTGCCGTTGTCCTTCGGAAGATTAGATTTGGGAGAGAAGTATTGGGAGCAACAGAAGAAACTTTGCCGAAAAGTAACCCCACCGCCATGGCCTTTGCCCTGACGTCGGCGGTCTGGTTTGCCTTGGCTACAAGTTTCGGCATGATCGCTGCCGGCTACCTGATTGCCCCGGATTTCATGGCTAACATCGAATACATTCATTTCGGCCGGGTGCGGCCCATGCACGTAAACGCCGTGCTCTTCGGTTTTGTAACCCCAGGATTGCTGGCCGCAGCTTTCTATTACATCCCGAGGCTTCTCAGAACCCAATTATTCAGCCATAAGCTGGGCTTATTTTCCGCCATCTTCTGGAACATCAGCGTGCTAATCGGCATCATAGGCGTCGCTTTGGGGTACACCCAAGGTCGCGAATACGCCGAGCTTCCCTGGGGGGCGGACATCATGGTGATTATCAGCTTTGCCCTGGTGGTCATCAATTTCCTGCTAACCATCCGCCAACGCACCGAACCCATATTGTATGTTTCCATCTGGTATGCTGCAGCTGCGGTAGTGTTGACCTCCTGCACCTACATCCTCGGCAACGTGATCTGGAAGCCGGACACTGGTGCCTTGGTGGGTATTCCCGACGCAATTCTTCTTTGGTTTTACGGGCACAATATTTTTGGCCTTTTGTTAACCCCAATGGCCTTGGGGGTGGCCTACTATGTACTGCCTATCGCCACTCGTAGCCCGCTGTACAGCCACACCTTGTCTTTGATAGGTTTTTGGTCCCTCATCGTGGTCTACACCCACATCGGCACCCACCACCTGCTGCAGGTCCCGGTACCGACCTGGCTGAAAACCATCTCCATAGTGGACAGTGTGGCCATGGTTATACCGGTGATGGTGGTGCTAATCAATCTCTGGTACACGGTCAAAGGCAAGCTGGGGGCCATTCACGCCGACATTGGGGCTAAGTTTATCTTCACCGGTACCATTTATTACTTCTTCGTCAACATTCAGGGCTCCATGATGGCCCTGCCGGTAGTACAGCGTATCACCCATTTCAATAACTGGGTAGTGGGCCACGCCCACATCGGGGTACTCGGTTTTGCCGGAGTCACAGCCCTGGGTGGATTGTACTTTTTACTGCCGCGCATTACCGGCAAGCCCTTGTACAGCAAATTCCTGGCTGATTTGCAATACTGGCTGGTGCTGATCGGCATCACCGGTTTTGCCATCGTCCTGACCATAGTAGGGCTAATCCAGGGCAATGCCTGGTACAACGGTGAGACCCTTTACCGAACTCTGCCGGAAATTCAACCATACTACGTTCTGCGCGCCTCGCTGGGAGCGTTTATTATGATCGGGGCCTATCTGGGATTGTACAATATTATTAGAACGATGTATTTCAATCGTGGGACATCAACATGAGAATGACCCCAACAGTCATACTCGTTGGTATCTTGGCTTTGCTGGCCGCTATATCTTTGACGGTGGTTTACTGGCCCTATGTAACGGTCGACCGGACTCCTTCAGAGATATTTCGTTCCCGTACCTCTGTGGAAGAAGCCGGGCGTAGAATATACCTGGAGAACGGCTGTGTGTACTGCCACAGCCAGTCCGTTAGAGCTTTTGACTGGGGTCACGGTGCGGATCGAATCGCCCAGTCTGGAGACTATATTGCCGATGAGCCCATCGCCTTGGGATCGCAACGCACGGGCGTAGACCTGTCCCAGGAGGGTGGAGAGCATCCGGACGACTGGCACATAGCACATTTTATCAATCCCCGTTATACCCGACCCAGTTCCATCATGCCGCCCTTCGAGTGGTTGGGCATGGAACGCATCGAGACCCTGACCCAGTACATCCAGAGCCTTGGGTTGAAGAACGCCGACCGCCGCATGGAGCGTCAGCGTTATTGGAAAAAAGAAGCCATAAAGGCCTACGAGGCCGGCCCGGAGATCAACGCCCGCTGGCTCGCCGAAATCGTGCCTGAGGGATGGCGCAACATTCCCAATCCTTACCCGACCACCAAGGCCAGCCTGCAGCGCGGACAGGTCATTTACCAGAACTTTTGCATTGGCTGTCACGGTCCCATTGGCGACGGCATGGGACCGGCTCAGCCCTGGATATACCCACCGCCCTTGAATTTTACCCTGTTAAAGGGTAGAGAAATATCAGGTGGTATTATTTACTACCAGCTGATGAACGGCATCACCGGCACGGCTATGCCCTATTTCAAGCGCGACCTGGAATCTCAAAAAATCTGGGAAGTGGGTGACTATGTAGCGGTATACTTCATCAACCAGAGCGACGCCAATCAGGAACCCAAAGGAATTGACGCGGCGTGGGAACCATAAGGAGGTGGCAGCGGACAGCTGGCAGCTGGCAGAACTAGGCACTAAACACTAGGCACTAGGCACCGATTTGAACGACTTGAACGATTTAAACGAATTCGACGACTTTTAGGCATTTTTCATGTACTACCCATACTTTTTAGCTTACATGGTCAGTGGCTTTGTCATCAGCCTAGTTGTCTTGTTCTGGGCTCTCCGACA
>JASFEM010000017.1:0-41670 GCA_050124835.1 Syntrophobacterales bacterium
GGGAGCAAACTCTCCGGTTTGCTCATTCTTGCCAAAAGACACGAGGGCCGCTAAGCAGAATGTCCCCCCTCCCAAGTACGGCTTTCCCTCGCCGTCTTGCATAATAAACCTGTCGTCGAAAATAACATAAAGATTGGCTCCCTTGAACGGTCCTTTAGGCAGCGAGACTGCCTTCCAAGGAGTGGGCAGCCATTCCTGAGCTGCTTTCTGATCAACGCTGAAAGCCACGTAAATTCGGAAGAATAGACTAGACTCAACCAGTGTCTCTGCCTGCGCAAGGGTGGTGAAAACCACACTAGCAACACAGATTATCCCGATGAGATATAAGACTGAACGATTCATAAAATGTCTCATTGCAGACCCTCCTTCGCCATTGACTCCCTTAACCTGGAATCAAGCATAAAACCTAAATGGCAGATAAAACACAAAAGCCTCCAAGGAGCTGATAAACCTTCAGGAAACTCCTCAACATGACTTTCTCCAGAAGTAGATGACGGTGTCTCAAGTAAGTACGGTGATGGGCCGGTCCAGACGAGGGTGTAACTGAAGGTATGGTCTCTCGAAAATGCGCTGGAAAAGGAAATAGAACTGATTTTAGATTAGGCGAGGGAAGCGGTTGCTGTCAAGCAAAAGCACAATCTTGAGGCTGTTTGGGCGGGTGGCAAAAACGGAGGGAGTAAAATGGAGATGACATCCCTTAATCTACAGTTTTAGTTCTATGGGCCGTAGCACTACATATTGGGATAGGGCAAAAGGGACTTGATTGGGCGTTACAGTATGATATCTGAACTTCCAAGCGAAGAGTCTAGAGTAGTTGATAAGGTGATGATATGAGCGGATCCGGTGACTTGGTCGAAAATCAGCGGCCGTCAGGTGCGTTTCAATCGATTATTGATCGGTTGCCTTTAAAAGATATTGCTCAATTGCGCTGCGAAAGGAATCCTCAATATCCAAATATTTAATTCCTGCACTGAACAAGGTTTCCTGCCAACCACAGGTATCGCCGTGAAATCGACGCCAGATCACCTCGCCAGACACTTTTAAAGGGTTACTTCTGTTTGAGACAATAAACTCCATTCCGAGTTTTTCATTCTTGGAAATAGGGTAATTGGTCTTAATGGCGATTCCTTCGGCACTCAAATTATAAGCCTTACCTACTATTCTGGTATTGTCAGCCTCTTGGCAATATACAAAAAAAGAGACTGGCACGCGTCGACTTTTCCGTCTTTGCTGCTCGCCCTTTAAGCAGGATAAGCAAAGGCGCTCGTATTCCACCAATTGATCTGAATCTAACAGTTGTGGAATGAGATAGGCCCTTTCCATTTCTCTTTGGTAAGGACATTTTTGTTTCACAAAGAGCTTGCAGGATTTTAAACGAGAAGAAAACAAGACAACCACCTCCTTTGATGGAAGCAGTAAAAGGTTTCGAACCTATCAGGTGGTGCGCGATGCACACCTAGAATACTCAAAAAGAAATCCTGCAGTCAGGTGGTTCGTGTTCGTCACAAAATGAGTTTCGTGATTGTAGGTGGTAAATATCTGTTTTTCGCAATACAGCACCTATCTTTATAAGTTCATTAGACAAATCCTCTACCATGTCATTCAGAATCAATTGATGTCCATCCTGGTAAGACAGAGAAAGGCGGAGCGTTTTCTGCTGTTCCCCTGCGTGCAGTTGTTTTTCGAGACTTAAGTCGTTAGCGAGTGGCTGGAGGTCACGGAGGATTTCCCAAACGGTTTTGAATCTGGCAGCCGGGTTTCTTTGGGTGGCGCGCTTTATGAAATAGTGTAAGGGTTCCGGTAGATCTGGAACCAGCACGCGGGGATCTGGGATATCCTCCTGAACATGGAGGTCCATCAATTTGGCTAGGTCATCTTCAAGATAAGGTCTCTGGCCGGTAATCATCTCATAGGCCACAATCCCGAGTGAATAAATGTCAGTACGCTCATCCACAGATTCACCTTCGATTTGTTCCGGCGACATATAATAAACAGTTCCCGGTAGGCAGAAATCGATGGTCCCTGGGCAGCATGCCAACCCGAAGTCAAGAATCTTTGCTCGGCCCTGAGGTTGAATGAAGATATTACCTGGTTTGATATCTCGATGTACAAAACCCTGCTCATGTGCATAATTCAACCCAGAACAGACCTGCAGGAGTATGTCCAATACCACCGACAAAGGCAGTCTTGCTGTTTTATGAAGAAGGTTCTCCAGTGATACACCCTCGAGGTACTCCATGATGATGAAAACCGTCCCGTATAACTCCTCGATATCATAAACCCTGACAATGTTTTCATGGTTCAGACGAGCAATGGTTCTCGCCTCATTCCTAAACTTGGAGGCAAAATGAGGGTCCATGGCCATGGTGTGCTTCAGCATCTTGATCGCCACTGGCATGTTCAAACTTGTGTGAACACCTTTGTAAACGATGCTCCAGCCCCCACGATCTATAATTTCATTTACCATGTATTTCCCAATTGATCTCTCCGCTGTCAGTTTTTCGGTAGAAAGCCGGGTTGTCGCAAGCTCAACGATATAATCTTTTAAATCTGGATATTCAGTACAGAAGGAATCAAATTGTGATTTGGTCAAGCACCAGAGCGTCATATCTGTTTCGGCATCAACGTTGGCGGTCCTGGGTCCACCTGTCAAAAGCGCAATCTCTCCTACTATATCTCCACCATTAAGACGAGCAACAAGGTAGTTTTCTTGGTTTTTTTCCACACTGACCGCGCAGGTTCCATCCTGGATTATGTAGAGGTTATCTCCTTGGTCACCCTGTGAAATAAATCTTTCTCCTCTCGCCACGCGCATCGGAGTCATGGCGCTCAGCACAGGACATGCAGCCTCCATGGTGATGGCATCAAACAGTGGCGTGTTGAAGAGTAGGTCTAAATCGCATGGGTGTACCCCTTTTTTCTTGACAAATAACTCGGGGAATGAAGCCTGCAGAACTGATGATTTTCCCATGACCACCCCTTTATTATTTGTAACTAACTCCAGTTCTCACCCAAACTTTCGCTTCACTCAAAGCGCAAGGGGCGTGCCAAGTTGAAGACAACGAAACAAATTTTTATTCAACCAGTTAATATTACATAATATTTATCGGGGTGGGATGGGTGGAGGGCGACGTAAAACCGTTATCCTCTTATACGGAAATTGCTTACTAAGTTGATAGCCTTTGCGGGATGAGGTGCGAAAGGTAGGTGATTTCGATTAGTTATATGGTGCCAACTAAGTTGGCAGGTTGATGCCAACTAGGTTGGCATACGGTGGGCACGAAGTTGGCAGGCAGGCTTAGAGTCCATATCTTTGCATCTTTTTCACCAAACCATTTCGACTCAAACCCAATTCCCTGGCCACTCTGGTCTTATTGCCTCGAAGCTCCCGGAGCTTTTCCACTAGAACTGACTTTTCCAGCGTCTCAACCATTTCCTTCAAAGAGTGGCGCAGCTGAGTTCCATGGATTGCACTGGCCGAGGTGTCCTGTATTTTACCGCTTAGATTGGACAACTCGATTAAGTGGCCATCAGTGACCATAGCCACGGCTCTTTCAATTTCGTTTTCCAGTTCTCTTACGTTTCCTGGGAACGGGTAGACCGCTAGAGCATCCAAGGCTTCCTGACTCAATCCTTTAATAGGCTTTTTAGTCTTCTTCCTAAACTTAGAAACAAAATGGTTTGCCAGTACTGGGATGTCTCCAACCCTTTCTCGGAGGGGTGGTAGTCTAATGGCAAAAACCGACAGTCTATAAAAGAGGTCCTCTCGCATTCTTCCGTCTTGCCGCTCCTTTTCAAGATTCTTGTTGGTGGCGGATATCACCCTGACATCTACTTTCTTGCTCAGATCCGATCCCAGGGGCTTGATCTCACCTTCTTGCAGAACGCGCAAAAGACTTGTTTGCATGGCAGGCGACATCTCACCAACCTCGTCTAGGAACACCGTGCCTCCGTTGGCGATCTCGAAAAGTCCCTTCTTGTCTCTGACAGCTCCAGTAAAGGCTCCTCTCTTGTGGCCAAAAAGCTCGCTTGCCAGCAAGGTGTCAGGAATGCCGCCGCAGTTCTGCGAAACAAAAGGTCTGTCTTTTCGGGGTCCGTTAAAATGGATAGTGCGGGCAAAGAGCTCTTTTCCTGTGCCTGTATCCCCTTCAACTAGAACTGTAATGTCGGAGTCAATTACCCTCTCACACAGTCTATAAACGTCCAACATGGGTTCGCTATTTCCTATGATCCGATCGAAACGATAGTGTCTCTCAACCTCTCGCCTGAGGAAGGCAACTTCGTTTCTAGTCTGGGCGATGAGCTCGTCTTTATCTTTGTTTATCAGCTGAAGTTCATTATATGCTCTGTTAAGCTCGGTGCACATCCTGGCATTGTCCAGCGCCATGGCAATTATAGGTGCCAAGGTTACTAGAAAGCTCAAGTTTTTTTCATCAAAGTCGCCTTTAATTTTATTGAGAACTTCGAGAACACCGATGGTCTGCTCTTTTGTTTTGAGGGGTACGGCAATCATGGATTTCGTTTCAAATTTAGTAGCAGCGTCGACGTTACTGTAATGTCGTGGGTCATTCATAACATCCAATATGATTTCTGGTTTACCACTTTTGAAAACACTGCCCGCTATCCCATGATCAGCAGGGATACGAATCTCTTCAAGTTTGTCTAAGCGTTCTGGTATGTCACTGGACCAGCAGAAGACCATCTCGTCTTTTCTTTCATCGTACAAAATTACTGAAGCTGCCTCTGCACCCATCACTTCTGTTATTTGTTTAACTATATGACGGATAAGATCATCGACATTGATATACTGGTAGAGCGATTGGCTTATGTGCCACAGAGATTTCAGTTCTTGATATTCGCGGCTGAGGGGAAGATCACCGCCGCCCTTTTCCACTATTTTCTTGCTCATTGCCCTCACCAAGAAAAGGGTGATTGAAAAAGTCAGTGAATCCAAATTGACGAGCTCTTGTTACCCTCGTAATTGAATTCTAGTCGACTTAAAGTAACTGAACGAACTCGCTTTCGATAGAAGGAGGTATAGGATGAGACTGCTAAGAACTCGCTTTCGATGAGAAAAACTATAGGACGAGAGATCCTTGTGTGTCAAGTGCCGTGAAGGACAATAAAGGGTGGTCCAGTGTTTTTCGGTTGTCGAAAGACCGGGGCTACTGGACGATGGTAAATAAATCTAAACCCCATGCACCAGCCGGGAACTTCGCATAGGATAGACTAATGTGCAATTTCCCAAGAGTTCAGTCGGGCTTCATATCGCAAACCCTAATCTAAACTTGGCGGGAATTGTATTTGGCACAAGAGGTTGTCAACGCGGTAGGGCAGATTACATTACGCCGTATTTTTTCAGCTTCTTGTGGAGGGTGCGCCGGGTGATGCCGAGTCGCCTTGCGGTTTCACTTTTATTGCCGCCGGCTGACTCCAGGGTGTTCAGAATCGTCACCTTTTCCACCTCTTCCAAAGGCAGATCCACGGGCATCTCCTCGCCCTTCACCATTTCCTGCTCCTGGGCGGTGGCATCGAGGACGGAGAGTGGGAAGTCCACCTCTGAAATATATTCGCTGCGGCAGAGAATCACACTGCGCTCTACAGCGTTCATCAATTCACGCACATTACCCGGCCAGTTGTATCGCACCATGCGATCCATGGCTTGCGGGCTGAAGCCTTTGATGGGTTTACGGTTCTTTTCAGCAAACGTTTCAAGAAAATGCTGGGCCAAGAGCGGGATGTCCTCAGCCCGCTGCCTGAGAGCAGGCACAGGCAGCGTTAGCACGTTCAAGCGGTAATAGAGATCCTCGCGGAATCTGCCAGCCTCTATCTCCTCCCTTAAATCTTTGTTGGTGGCTGCCATTACCCGGACATCAACCTTAATGACCTCCTCACCACCGACTCTCTGGATTTCCTTCTCTTGAAGCACTCGTAGCAGCTTGGCTTGCATGGCCACGGACATCTCGCTGATCTCATCGAGAAAGAGACTGCCCCCGTGAGCCAGTTTGAATCTGCCTTCCTTGCGCCGGTCTGCCCCTGTGAAGGCGCCCTTTTCGTGGCCAAAAAGTTCTGACTCCAGCAGGGTCTCGGTGATGGCAGCGCAGTTGACCTTGATAAAATGGTTCTCCCGACGGGGACTGTTGAAATGGATAGCACCGGCAATAAGTTCCTTTCCGGTTCCGGACTCACCAGTGATCAGCACCGTCGCCTCGGTGGGCGCCACCATGGCCACAGTTTCCAAGAGCTCCACCATGGCCCGGCTGCGGCCGATGATCTCTCCCGTGTTGAAACCCTTTCCGAGGCTCTCTTTCAGTGCACGGTTTTCCTCCTTCAGCCGGCCGTGGTCCATGGCCCTTTCCAGGGCGAGCCTGAGTTCGTCGAAATCAAGCGGCTTGGTAAGATAGTCATAAGCCCCTTTTTTCAAAGCCTCCACTGCAGTTTCCACCGAGGAATAGGCCGTCATGATAATGACAGGGATGGCTGGATTAAATCTCTTTATCTCAGGGAGGGCCTCCAACCCCGACATCTCCACCATACGAACATCCATCAGAACCAGGTCGTAAGGTTTCTCATGGACCCTTTCAATTGCCCGGGCCCCGTCATCCGCTTCCTCAACTGAATAGCCCCACCCGCCCAACAGGGTGCGGAGCATGGTGCGGTGGGCCCGATCGTCGTCAACCACCAGTATGCTGCCTGATATTTTGGGTTTAGCCACTCCCGTGCTCCTCCTCAAGATCCGGCAAGGTCAGGGTGATGGTAGTCCCGAGATCCGGATTGCTCGTTATCTTTATTTCTCCGTTGTGGGCCTCGATAATCTTGTGCACAATGGCCAGACCCAGACCCGTCCCATCTGACTTTGTCGTAAAGTAGGGGTCGAACACTCGGTCCTGGTCCGCTGGATCAATGCCCTGTCCGTTATCTGCAACAGTGATCGTTGTCAGTTTACTCGGTTCGTTCCGGGAAACCTTTACTTCCAATGTACCTCCGTGGGCTAGAGCCTGAATGGAGTTGAGGTAAAGGTTAAGAAGCACCTGATTCATCCTGTCTGCGTCTATGAGAATTTCGGGGAGATCCGAAGGAAGCTCCGCTTTCACCTCTACCCCTTTGGCCCGGGCGTCACCGTCGATTAGCTTAAGGGAATGCTGGATCAAGTCAGCAACCCGAGAGGGTTTAATCTTAAGCGTGCTGGGACGGGCGAATTCCAGCAGTTGCCCGATGACGCGGTCCAACCTTTCCACCTCTTGGATCATTGTGGTTGCCGTGTCTTTGTCCTGGGGCTCATTGCTGAATCTCTCCCTGAAATAGGTGGCAAAACCCTTGATGGAACTCAGGGGATTTCGAATTTCGTGTGCCACTCCGGCCGCAAGGCTCCCCAAGGAGGCCAGCCGTCTGGACCTCTCCACTTCTTGCTGCAAGCGACGAGCTTCGGTCAAATCGTTAAAAATAAAAACGTGACCCAGAAAAGCGCCGTCTTGGCCATGAATGGATGCGGCGCTCACACTAAGCGGCAAAGACTCGCTCCGTTCTATCTTGCACTCGAGCTCTTCTTCAACAACCGCCCCCTTTGTTCCGAGACGCGCAGTGAGCTGCCACAGTTCTGGCGGCAATATCCCAGCCGCCGATTCGCCGAGAGCCTCTTGACTCGATTTTTTCAGGATGGCCTCGGCAGTCTCGTTGAAAGCCGCCACCCGGCCGTTTTCATCTGATGCTATCAACCCCATGGGGAGATTCTCCACCACCTGACCGGAAAAGGCCCGCACCTTTGCCAAGGAGCGCCTGGCGAGCTTGAAGCCTTGTGCCAGAAAAAGTGAGACCATGGCGGCTAGACCTAGGAGAAGCATCCCTGCCGACATGGCCAGGGTATGACGCCTGGCCTCGGTCCTGGCAGATTCCAGCGCGGACATGTCCAGCCCTACGAATATAAAATGGGCGGGACCAAGGCCAGGCTGATCTTCAGCTTGTTTCCAATAAGCACTGCACCAGTCTTCCTGTTCCTTGAGGCCCCTCTCCGAAGAGGGTTTATCCCAATTTCTTGAAAAGCCGGGCCCACGCATCATCATGCCACGGTGGCGCATACGGCCAGAGCCAGGTCCGCTCGCAATAGGTGTGAAACGCTTATAAACCTCGAAAGCGGAAACGCCGTTTTCCATCTGTACCTGGTGATACCTGACCTCCTCATTTCTCTCCAAAGAGGTGACGCCAGTTGAGTTCTCATGCATCTTGCCAATTTGTTCGGGGTCACTGTGGGCAACTACAGAGCCATTTTCATCTGTTACCACCAGATATATGATGTCAGGCTGTCTTGCCGTCTCCACAAGCAATCGCTGTATTTGTAGGCCGCCCCAGCCCATGCCCATCATGCCTGTTCTGGCCCCCGCTTCAAAGGAGCGAATGAGTGCGGCGCCTTTCTCTACCAGGAGCTGGGTCATGTTCTCGCGATCCGACCGAATACTGCTGTTGGCCAGAAAGAAAACGATGGGCGCTAAAACCGCCAATCCCCCAAGAATGGCCCAAAGAAAAAGGTAGAGCCACGGGTATTTTCCAATTGCCTTGGTCATAGAATTTATTCCATCTTTGAGAGAAAGCAGTTGTGGTCCAGAACATGCCCACAGCAATTTGTGGACCAGGTCTCACAGTCAGCCGACTTTCGATATGAGGATTCCTGAGTCCAGTCCTGCAACAATGGTTCACGGCGGGGTAATAAGTGATATTGTGGAATCCCGCGGACAAATATGCTCTAATTCCCTGGCTCGGTTTACGACTATTTCTTTATGGATACTTTTTACCCACCTGCATACCTTTTAGGCGCAGATATGGATACAAAGTATCCACTTTGTTGGCTCAGGTCAAGTTCGATCCCATGAGCCATATTGAAATATCAGTAAATTTAAGCGTTTAGTTAACCAAGATTATTTTGGCATGGACTTTGCCATTTGGTAAGTCAACAGCAAATGATCAAATCAATGGAGGTTAAAGCAAATGAAAAAACTGGCAACAACTTTAGGTATCTTGGTTTTGGTGGCTGTTCTGGCTGCCCCGGTGTTCGCGCACCGTTGGAACAAGGGCGAATCTTATGGCGGCCCGGGTTACTGCTGGAGGGACAGCGAACAGTACGGTAGTTTGACTGAGAGCCAGCGTGCCGAACTGGACAAGCTGGAACAGAACTTCTTCAACGATACGGCCAAGCTGAGAGAGGAAATCTGGACCAAGTCGGCGGAACTCAACACCATGCTCAATTCAGCCAATCCTGATGCCAACAAAGTTAGGGCCCTGCAAAAAGAGATTAGCAATCTAAGGGCAAAGATGGGCGAAAAGAGGGTCAATTTCGAGCTTGAAGCTCGCAAGATCGCCCCAAACGCCCGCTACGGCAGGGGATATGCTGGAGGTTACGGCTACCGCGGGCACCATGGTCCGCACTACGGGCATCATGGCCGACATGGGTATCGTGGCCAAACCGGCGGGCACGGCCCCGGAGCCTGCTGGAACTAGACAAAAAGAAACCACAGCACTCCAAACGAAGTCTGATCAAACTATCCCTCTCCCCTTGCAAGGTGAGAGGGATAGTTTTTTTGAGATACCCTATTTCAATTATTGATCCCGCGTTGCACACCAACTGCTCTGTAGTGATCCTTCAAATGTGCCTCCTTCGGCTGCCATACTAAGCTACTGAGCAGACAAGGAATAGCCTGTCAAAATAGTCGCTTTTCGTATTGTAAAATCCATATCAGTGCTTAAACTATACCCAATAGCCGAATTTGACCGTAATAAACATCCCTTGAAAATGATGGTTCAGAAGCGTCGTCTGAACGCTCAGAGGGGGGCGGACATGAAGAAAGTGTTCAAAATCCTCATGTGGGTCGTTGGAGGCCTGGTGGTACTTCTTTTGGCGGCCACAATTGTGCTCAAGCTTTACCTTACCAAAGACAAAATTCTGGCCTGGGTTACACCACCTCTGGAAGAGAGGCTCCATCGCAAGGTATCGATCAGCGATGCAGGGGCAGGGCTGGCAGGCATCTATCTAGATGGGCTCGACGTGCGAACCGAAGGAGCTGCAAAACCTTTGGTTGCGGCTAGCGCCATAAAGATCCGTTGGAACCTGTTATCACTTCTGTCGAAACGGCTGGAAATAGAAGACGTAAGACTGGTGGAACCGAGGATTCACGTGGTCCGCATGCCCGACGGGACCCTCGACATCGACGACCTCCTAAAACCCTCGAAAGAACCCACAAAGCCGGCGGAGACGAGAAGTGGGGGAATTCCGGTGGAAGTCGTAATCTCGCTTTTTTCCATGGAGAACGGTCAGGTTTCGCTTGAAGACCGGACTGAGACGCCACTCCGTACCTATGTGCTCGACGAAATCGATTCCAGAATCACCGACATCACCTTAGACCGCCCTTTGCGCTACGAGCTGTCCGCCCGGTTGCCCCTGGCCGAGAAGGGCCGTTTCTCTGCTGAGGGCACAGTAAATCTTGCCGCCAGTGACATGAAGGCGCGAATTACAGTGGACGACCTGGATTTACCCTCTTTCAACCCCGTACTGAAAGGTGGAACTCAATTCGCATCCGGAGTTTTGGGGGTAGACCTCAACCTTGCACTTGTTGGGGGTGAAAAAGCTGATCTCAGGGGAGGCTTTAACATAGCCAAACTAGCCTTAGCTGCAGACGGCCGATCCGGCCAACCCACCGATATCAAAGTGGATATGGAGGCGGGTGCTGACCAGAAAAAGGGCACTGCCGTCCTGCGTCGGTTGCGGCTGGAGGCAGCAGGTCAAGCTTTAGACGTTACAGGAGAGGCCAAGAACTTGAAAAGCCGGCCGCGCTTCGACTTTCGTCTGGCATCACCGGAGCTTCGAATAGATTCCCTCGCGGCTATTCTGCCACCAGAGAATGGTAAAAAGGGTGCAAGAAGCTCACAAAAGACTGCACCTGCGGGCCGTCCACCCAAAAGGGCTACACCCTCCGTCCCATTCGATGCCTTTGGTGACGTTAAGGTTGATAAACTTCTAGCAGGGGGGATCATTGTGGAAAATTTCTCCGCTCGGATCGAACTCAATAAAGGTGTGTTGCAGATTCGTCCAGCAGGGGCATCAGTCTACGGTGGAAAGCTGGAAGCTCGCGTTCTAGCAGAAGTCGAGAAGAGTGGTCCACCCTTCGACACCAACGTGGCTCTCGCCGGTACCAAGGTAGGAGAGCTCTTGGCCGGGTACAGCCCCAAATTACAGAACATCATGACGGGCGCGCTTGACATGTCGCTCAAGGCCGGAGGGCGCGGTGGAGATTTGGCAGCATTACGGTCAGAGCTCAAAGCAGAAGTCAAGGACGGCAAAATCTTCAATCATCCGATGGTAATCCAACTAGCACAGATGTTCAAAACAAAGGAGCTCGAGACCATCAATTTCTATAGCCTGAGGGCTGACGCCAAGACCGGTGAGGGTGTAGCCCGTCTCAATTCCCTCATACTGGACGGCCCCAAACTCCAGGCCACAGGAAAGGGAACCGTAGGCCTTCTAGACGAGAATCTGGACCTGACGCTGACGGTGGGCCTACCTCGAAACATTGCCGCAAGGCTTGTCAATGATGATAACGTCCTTGACGCCATTACCGATAAGCAAGGATGGAGCCGGCTGCCTCTTCGGATCAGCGGCAAAATTGAGGAACCTTCCTATGGGCTGGACAGCGAAGAACTAGGGAAGATTGTGGCCAAGGTTGTGGAGAAAAAGGCGACAAAGGCCATTGAAAAGGAACTCCTGAAAGATTTGCCTGCAGGTGACCAGGAAAAGGGCACCGTCCAAGATACACTCAGGAAGTTTTTGGGGCAGTAAAAAATGATAAAAATGAAGAAGTCAATGAAGCTGACCGTAATCCTTGTATTATTCGTGACCTTTGGTTTTGCGGGTTGCACTATAAAGAAAGAGGTCTCTGCAAACGCTGAGGTCAGTGGCGTTAGCCAGCTCCTGCACAAGAAATGGAAATTGCTATCAATGGGCACCCCGGGTTCAGAGGAGCTAATACCGTCAGGTAACACCATCATTGTCGAGTTCGGAGCAGACAACAGGCTGTATGGGTCGGGTGGATGCAACAGATATTTCGGTGGGTATGCAGTGGGGGCGGGCAATTCGTTGTCGATCACGGATATCGGTTCAACCAGGATGATGTGTCCGGAATCGATTATGACACAGGAAAATCGTTATCTTGCAGCCTTGGGGAATGCATCTGCTTTCAAGGTAGAGAGTCACAAGCTGCAAGTCTTCTATGATAATGGCAGCCAAGTATTAAACTTCATCTCGGGTCTTGCAGAGTTTAAGATTAAGAATTTCTTGGTGGAGTCTTCTAGCCCGATAGCCTTTGCCGAGTTCAACCAAAGGCTCAGCCAGGAAGCGAGCGAGGGAAAATTATGGGTGCAGGATCCCATCCGAGTTGCCCTGGAATTTATGGGCTCGAGACACTCGCCACGAGTGAACATCCAGCGCGAGGATCAGGGTGGTGAGGTGGCTCATTCAACCACCGTAACAGTTGTCGAAGATGGTTATCTGGACGACTCGGTTAGGGGCACTTGGACACGGTTCAAAATGAAAAAAACTGACAGCCAAACTTGGCGTGTCGTTGACATTCAGCGGGCGTATCGGTGCTGGAGGGGTCACCATAAGGATAGCTACTCGGCACAACCATGCCCCTGAAGTGCTGCCCCCTACAAGATCCCTGCTTGTCAAGAGATAAAAACTCCCTATAATGGAAACAGTCATTCGGCATTCCCACTCCTTCCATTGAAATAGACCGCAAAAGATCGCATAACTGGAAAAATGGCCAGGAGGTAATCTGACCGGTTGTAACCATCACCCGTTGGTAGTTTATCTACGCACCACTGCCGGTGAAACGATCAAAGGAGGAGCCGTTGGTGAAGGCGATACATTACTTACTTGCTTTACTGGTTGTGCTTTTTGGAGTGGCAGGGGTTCATGCGGAAGAAGAGGAAATAAAAGAAAAAAACAAAAAGTTGAGTGACGAAGCGGAGATTTCCTTCGTAAACACAACGGGAAACACCGAGGTTACTACTTTTTCCGGCAAGAATACGCTGAAGTATAAATTCTCCGAGAAGTGGGAAGGTACATGGTTTATTAGTGGTTTGTACGGGAAAAGTGATGGCGAGAAAAACGCGGAGAGATACATAACTCAACTCCGTGCGGATTATAAATACTCTGAGCGGACTTACTTCTATGGTGCGGGAGGGTGGCTTCAAGATAAGTTCGCCGGTTTTGACGCGCGATATTCTGCCGGCCCGGGTGCTGGGTATCGATTTCTCATAGGGCCTAAACATTTCCTAAATGGTGAGTTGGGGATTAACTATACTGTCGAGGACTACACAGATGGCACGGATAGAGACTTTCCCGAAGGGCGCGCTTTTGCCGAGTACGAGTTTGCTTTTATTGAAAACAACAAGTTCACCCAGTCTGTCACATACCTTCAGGATTTCGATGACACCGACAACTATAAGGTGATCTCAATAACTGCTTTGCAATCTGCATTGAACAGCTTCCTGTCACTGAAGTTGGGTTACATGGTATGGTACAAGAATAAGCCCCGACCGTCTGACCTGGACGAGACGGATACCGAGCTGACTGCGGCTATTGTGTTTAACTATTGAAATCAGTTTTTGCGCCTGCTGTTTTGTTGGGATTTCGTGCTGGGTAATTTCATCTGAATACAATCCCTTTCTAATCAAACAGGTTCCGCCAGTTACCTTTTACCGGCAGAGCTTGCTGGAAAAAACATTAATTCCGCAAACCAAGATTGACTCCGTCCTCAGTGACCCGGAGGCGATATGAAGCGATTACTTTTCATATTGATGATGTTGGTGTTTATTCTCCTGGCTCTCTTTCAACCACTTTTGGGTGAAGAGGATTCGTTTTCTCACCCACTGGATTCCCATCAGTCGAAGAAATACAAGGATGACTTGGCTGGCCTCATGGCCAAACGCTACATCCGGGTACTGACGACTCTCAATAAGACAAACTTTTTCCTGCACAAGGGTAAACCGTTCGGATACGAGTACGCCCTTTTGAAGGAATACGAAAAATTTCTGAACATGGGAGTGAAAAGGAGGGAGCTGAGAGTTGTGGTGGAGTTCATCCCCGTTTCTCGCGACCGGTTGATTTCCGGGCTGGTGGAAGGCTACGGGGACGTTGCTGCGGCAGGCCTGACCATCACCGAGGAACGACTTAAACAGGTGGATTTTACGACTCCCTATTGGTCCGGCATCGATGAAGTGCTCGTCACCCACAAGGGGGTTAAGACCCCCCAAAGCCTTGAAGATTTATCCGGGCAAAGGATATATGTCCGACGGAGCAGCAGTTATTACGAGAGCCTGATGGAATTGAATAGAAGGCTTAAGAAGCAGCGAAAACGTCCCGTAAAGATTGTCATTGCCGATGAGAATTTGGAGACCGAAGATATCCTGGAACTAGTCAACACCGGTGTAATTGAGATGACTGTTAGTGACAGTCACATTGCTACGATATGGTCGGGCTTATTAGAGAACTTGGTGGTGCATGAGGAAATCAAGCTGCGCTCCGACTCCAAGATCGCTTGGATGGTCAGGAAGAATACCCCTCAATTGAAAGCGAGTCTGAACAAGTTCTTGAAGGAACATAAAAAGGGCACGCTGAAGGGAAATATCTACTTCCAACGATATTATGAGAAAAATCCTTGGATAAGAAACCCACTCGGCCGTAAAGACAAGAAAAAGCTGGACCAATACAGAAGCCTTTTCCAGAAATATGCCAAACACTACGGTTTTGATTGGCTGCTCATCATGGCCATGGCATATCAGGAATCTGGCCTGGATAACAGTAAGAAAAGTAGATCCGGAGCTGTGGGTATCATGCAGGTACGGCCGCAAACTGCCAGGGACAAAAATGTCGGCATAGAAAACGTTCAGGTCTTGGAGAACAATATTCATGCAGGGGTGAAGTACCTGGCTTTTCTAAGGGATCGTTATTTCAATGACGAGGCAATCAGACAGCGGGATCGAGTCCGGCTCGCACTGGCATCATACAATGCAGGTCCTGCCAAAATAAGGCGGGCCAGAGAGTTAGCGCAGGAGAAGGGACTAAACCCTAACCGGTGGTTTCGCAATGTGGAGTTGGCAACCCTTCAGTCTGTTGGCCGTGAGCCGGTTCGCTACGTCAGCAATATCAACAAGTATTATGTGACATACCAGCTTGCCGAGGAAAAAACTGATATTAGGGAGAAAGCAAAGGAGAAAATCAAATAAGATCTACTTGTTTTGACAAGCCTCTGATGATCCTATTCTCTCCACATCATGTGGCCCGGTGACCGTACTTTTTGTCAACCAGTTCAATTACCTGTGGAACGCTGTAGCCTTCAATCAGTTTTGTCCGGATAAAACTCTTCTCCTCCACCGCTCCTCTCGGCATTGAACATTCGCACTCTGCCAGGGGCAATTCTCCACAGCCGCCGCAGGCGCATTTGAAGTTCATGGCAACCAGACGGACTTGGTCCTCCACAGGATTTGTCGGCAGAGGATTGATTGCCTGCACTCCTGTTGGCTGGATTGTGGTGATAACCGCTGTGTTTTGATTCGGGGCAAGAAGTGTTTTAGCTGTCACGCCGATCAACAAAATCGCGGCAACGATGGCCGTAATCATCCATAAGTTAGACTGTCGTTTGTGAACCGGTTGTTGCCGTACTTGCTGTCGCCGTGGTTTTTTTTTAGCCATTTTCATTTTCTCCAGTAATCTCTCCCCCGCGCCCTGCGGGCTCTTGAGTCCTCAGAGGGATATCCTCCACCAGACGACCATCTGAAATGCGCAACAATCTCCGAGCGTAACCAGCACACTCGGGGCTGTGGGTTACCATGACGATGGTCATTCCCTCTTCATTGAGGCTATGGAACAGCTCCATTATCTCTCGAGTGGTTTTGGTGTCGAGATTTCCCGACGGTTCGTCTGCAAGGAGGATGGGTGGTTCATTCACAATAGCGCGGGCAATGGCAACGCGTTCCTGTTCGCCACCCGATATGTGGCCCGGTAAGCGGTCAGCCTTACCATCAAGGCCCACTCTCGAGAGGGCATCCTCTGCCATGGCCCGCTTTGTTCTTCCATTAGTCTTGATCGTTACCAGCGGAAGCATGACGTTCTCTAAAACGGTGAGGTAGGGAACAAGATGGAAACTCTGGAAGACAAAGCCCAAGAATTCCCTACGAAAATCGGCTCTTTGATCCTGCCCCAGTTTGTAAACCTC
The DNA here is from genome assembly GCA_050124835.1 of Syntrophobacterales bacterium. Lineage (GTDB taxonomy): Bacteria > Desulfobacterota > Syntrophobacteria > BM002 > BM002 > BM002. The sequence continues at coordinate 16,260 of JASFEM010000017.1, forward strand.
GAGCCCATCTACCGAGTATTCGCCAGATGTGGGGGTGTTCAGTGCTCCCATCATCGACAGTAGGGTGGATTTTCCCGAGCCCGACTCTCCCATCACTGAGACAAACTCACCCAGGTGGATGAAAAAACTCATGCCTCCCACAGCCATCACCGCGGCATCGCCAGTACCGTATTGTTTTATTAGCTTTTTCGCTTGAATGTAACTCATACCGTCTCTCCGCTCTTAAAGAGCCCTGAGGGCATCGGTGGGGTCGATCCGGGCCGCCAGAAGCGCCGGGTAGACACTTGAGGCCAAGCCCATAAATATGGCCGCCCCAAATGCCCCAGCTGCCAGTACGGGATCGAAAATCACCGCCGTGGCGTTGCTGCCAGCAAAGAAGGGAAGGGCGAATTTGGTGGAACCGAAGCCTACCAAGTAGCCTAGAATTCCAGCCATGGCTGAAATTATCCCCGCTTCCAGGAGAACGATTCGGATCACGTGGCTCCTCCGAAACCCCATTGCTCGGAAAATGCCGATTTCGGCAGTCCTCTCTCTCACGCTTCCCATCATGGTCACCAGCACCACAAGACTGCCCACCAGTACCAGTACAACCGTGACTCCGTATGAGAATTTCCTGAAATGGTTCAGAGTTTCCATGCGGCCCTGTACCACCTGTTGAATTGCCATAACTTTAGTTTCAGGAAGCGCCCCGGATATTTGACTCACCATCGCTTCAATAGGGCAGGCATTGCAAAGGGCTGCCACCTCGACCATTGAAACCCGACCCTCCTTGTGCAGAAGCGACTGGGCCGTGTCAAGGCGGGTGAAGACGAGTTGGTCATCTTGAGAGCCAGTGGGTGCCAGTATACCGGACACTTGGAGTTCGCTGCCGTTGACCTTTAAGTGATCTCCGGTTTCCAGGGCCAAAATGCGAGCTGCTTCGGATCCCAAGAGGACACCGAAATCGCTTGGAACCTTGCCCGCCAACTGCCACCAGGGTTTCAAAATCTTTGTGGCCTGGAAGTCGACCCCCGCAAGCAGCACCTTGCGGTCTTTAACCTCGACAGCCCCAAGAACCGTGGGCCCCATGGCAGCCACATTTGCAGCGTTCTTGATGGATTTGACCCTGACGAGATCAGCCTGACGAATTTCCTGCATTTCAAAGGAAACGCCTCCCAACGAAAGCCCCCCGTAAGTGAGGGAGAGATTTTCCGTTCTCGGCAGGATTAGAATGTTGGCGCCGTACTCCTCCAGTTTCTGCTGAATGTCGCGGTTCATTGCTTCGATCAGGCCCAGAAGGGCCACTGCCGTGGAAACCGCAATGAGGAGTCCGGCGAGAACAAAGCCAGCCTTTGCCTTACGCCGCTTGATATTGCGGAGGGCAATGTCTCTGAGATTCATCTTCAGCCCCTCCTGGCAAAGTCAAAGTACCGACTACCCTGAACTATGTCGGCAATCTTTATAACGAGTTTGTCGCCCACAAGCGTCCGGTTCAGAGGTGCCGGGTTGCAGCCACCTTTTATTTCGTTGACCTTAATGGAGGCGAATCGCTGGCCGCAGTTGCGACAGACCATGAAGTCGCCATCCTGGTAGTAACCCTTCCCTTCACGCCAGCAGACGTCGCAGGCGTCGTAGGCCGCCCTGACCACCCCATCGGAGCTCCTGAGAATGAAAAAGCGGACAGTAATACCATTGCTGGCGGGGTATTGAAAGTACTTGGCCTGTCCATCGTTGAAGGACTGAACCGGGAAAGAGACTTCGGTGGCGGTGACCTCAGGTTGGATGGCAGGAGGTTTGGGTCTGAATTCAAAGTCCGTCTGTAACAGATAAAAAACCAGACCGCCCACTACGACGATTGCCACAATGAGCAAGGTTCGAAGGGGTGACTGGTTCTTTTTTTCGGTCCGGAGGACGGCTTCCTTCTTGGAAGCACTCTTTTCCACCACATTCTTTTTCTTATTCTTCCTACTCATAACAAACTCCTTTAAAAGGGGTCAGCCCTTGACATGGGACATTTTAATTTTGCCATCATTACTAAGCCAACTGACTAGGACGTCTGAGAAAAACGGCTCTCGAGGTTAGAAATGTCCCATGTCAAGGGCTGACCCCAAATGGGGATACATCGGATTGAGAGGTAAGAATCAAATCAAGAATGTTTGGGTGAGAAGGTAGATAGGTGCGCCAGGCCCCCTGATTTGGGGACTCTCTTTAGAGGTCAAAAGGGGACGGGATTGGGGTAGGATGAACTTGTTGTTTGAAGATGCAGCAATTTTCGCCGTTGCAGGGCTTGCATTATGAGCCACAGCGGATGCCGCTAAATCTTTGAACTCAGAGCTGGTTTCCAGCGTGTGGGGGCAAGGAGCAGTTTCGAGTTCAGAGCAGCAATCAGCAAGTAGATCAGCAGACGGGGCTTTGCTATGAGACCCATGGTTCTTGGGCTGTAGACAACACTGCGCCGTGCAGTTGGGATTTGCGGGCGCAATCCCCACGCTCAACAGGCATATTGTGATGACCACAGTGAATGTTTTTCCAAATGACCGTCGCAACAAGGTAATGTGTTCTCCATCATTTGAATTCCTAGTATTCTAATCGGAAAGTGGCCTCCAGTCAATACTTTTGGGCCTAGCCCTTAAAAGCAGGTTCGGAGCCGAGATAATAGGCTTTTTTCGAAATGTGACTGGTTTGCTTTCTGATGGGGCAACCTCCTTGCAAAGATGCTGGGTCTTTGTTAAGAATTTGTGAGGTCTGAAATAGATTATTATTCTGAATGAAAAAAGAAGGTAAACAAGGAGTTGTTGAGCAATGGATTTTCTTGCTTTGGCTAGACAAAGATACAGTGTTCGGTCCTATAAACCAGATCCAGTGGAAACAGAAAAGTTGGACCGAATTCTCGAAGCGGCCCGGCTGGCACCGACAGCCGTAAATATCCAGCCGTTTCAGTTAATCGTCATTCAGACGGCCAATCGTGAGGCCGAACTTTTGAGAATCTACAATAAGAAATGGTTCGTGCAACCGCCGATCGTAATATGCGGCTGCGGCTTTCCCAGAAAGAACTGGGTAAGAAAAGACGGTAAGAATTACAACGACGTGGACGTGGCCATTGTGATGGATCATTTGATTCTGGCTGCAACCGCCGAGGGGCTTGGGACCTGCTGGATAGGCGCCTTCAATCCTGCAGCGGCAAAGGAGATTCTTGGCTTACCAGCAACCGTTGAACCAATTGCCTTTACTCCCCTCGGTTATGCAAATGATCAGCCCCCTGTCAAGAAGAGAAAGCCGCTGCCGGAACTGGTAAGATATGAGAAATGGTAGTGACCAGCAGGCAGCGGGCAGCGGTTTCAACTAGGCACTAGGGACTAAGCACTAGGCACCAGACAGCAGTAGTTATTAGGAAGTAGTTGAGAGGAACTCAATTTTGATTGCTTTTCTCCTGGATTCTGACTCCTAACTCCTGGCTTCTTGCTCTATGCTTTTTCAAATGCGAAATGATAAATTACACAATGACATGGAGAGGTAGATGGTTGCATACGATCTGAAGTTCTTGTTGGAAAAGCTGAGAAACAAAAGGCCTCTGGTTCACAACATCACCAATTATGTGGTGATGAATTTCACTGCGAACACACTCTTGGCCATGGGAGCTTCGCCGGTAATGGCTCACGCCAAAGAGGAGGTGGAGGAGATGGTCTCCTTTGCCAGTGCGTTTGTTATTAACATCGGCACGCTCTCTGAGCACTGGATAGAATCAATGCTTCGGGCGGGCAGAAAAGCCAACGAACTCGACGTGCCGGTGATATTGGATCCGGTAGGCTCGGGGGCGACATCACTGCGAACGAAAACCTTCAGGCAGTTGGTCAAGGAACTGAAATTGGCAGTGGTGCGCGGCAACGCCTCAGAGATACTTTCCATTGCCTCGGATGCCATCAAGACAAAAGGGGTGGACGCTGCCCACGATCCTGAACAAGCCTTGGAGACAGCCAGGGAGGTGGCCAAAGAGATCGACTCTGTTGTAGCGATTACGGGCTCGGTGGATTTGGTTACCGATGGGGAAAAGGTCATTCGCTGCTATAACGGTCATCCGCTTCTCGGTTCCGTGACAGGCACCGGCTGCGCTGCTACCACGACAATAGCAGCCTTTGCCGGCGTGACCAAAGACCCGCTGGAGGCGACATCGGCCGGTCTCGCTTTCTTTGGACTGGCAGGGGAGCTTGCCGGGGCTAAGGTGAAGTCTCCCGGCTCCTTTATGATTTATTTGCTAGATGCTCTCTACGAGATTACCCCTGAAGAGTTCATGGAAAAGGCCCGCTTGGAGGAAGTTTAATAAATAAGGAAAGAATAGCACCCCCAATGCACCGGTGACACCGGTTAGCTCAGAAAATTCCCTCCTCATATTCTGCTCTCAGATAGCCTGAGGACAGAGAAGATATGAATTCCCGGTCCGCCTCAGAAATTTCGGTGAATCTTACACCCATACCCCGTGGAGTTTCATCCTTATCTGAGCCAAAGGGATAATCCCAGGTCACCTCGGCAGGGACGTCCAGATAGCGGCTGTTTGGAAACATGATTAACACTCTGATTTTTTCTTTGGGGGGAAGGGGGCGCTCGCAGAAAATATAGGCTCCTCTAGGGCTGATGTTTCGTGTCTCAGCTATTATGGCACCACGAGAGGTTATGATAACAACGGGCCAATTGCCTTTTACTCTGGGGAATTCTCGCGCGTCAGTTATCTCTAAAGTATCCAAAATCATACCTCCCTAGGCACAGTTTTACAGCCTCCTCCCATGGCCCCCGAGTGACTTCTAATGACGAGAATTAACCTAGAAGACTAGTATTGATGGACTGGCGTCCTTCACAACTGAAAAGCAGAACAAGTGGCACAGCCAGATCGAGTGTGCAACGTCTGTGCCAGGATATCCTTGCGATGTTGGTTGACACCTCTGGCTTTTCGACATGGAAAGATCCAGGCTGAGATCAAGTGTTTTCCCGGGTCGAGTTGACCACTTCATGTCTTAAGTTTGACCGAGGGAGTAAACACCTCATTCATGACTTTGTTCGCTATCTTCGCCAAAATTTTTCCGTGGGGATTCCACAAGCCTTCAAACTCAGGATAATGGTAAGGATCAAGCGCTTTGCTTATGTGTTCGGCCAGTTGTTTTATCTCGATCCCAGATTTTTTCTCACGGGATTTTGAGTATTCTATTACACGCTTGACGGGGTGAAGAGGATCGCCGAACCTGATCTTGATTTCAGGCGGTGACGACATTAAGACGATCTCTTGGAGTTTAGTCATTCCTTGATTTTGGCAAAGTTTGAAAAGGTATTTTGCAACTTGATTGTTGAAGTAGTTAACAAGTTCATAATTAGCCTTTTTTCTGACCAGCTTTCTTGTGAAAACATATTTTGGTACGATCTTAAAGGTAAGAAATGAGGTGAAACAAAGTATCTCGAAAAGTAGTCTTAACTCGATGCCTTCCGTAATTTTGCGAGACCTGATTGATTTTTTCCTGGCCTTCGGACTTTTACAAAATTCCACATAAGTATTACAGATATTCTTGACAGCATGGTGACTTTCCAGGTTGCGATCAATAGACAGAACAGTCGCTTTTGCTTTTAAGTCCAATTCCGCTTCTGAATACAAAGGCATGAGACTTCTCTTTATAGCGAAGTTTTCCAGGGTGATTAATATAAGAGACCCTTCACCACGGCCTTAATGCTGCAATATGTATTCCAAGGAATGGGACCAGTTTGTAAGGTTACAAAACCAAACTGGAGATTGCAAGAAATAGTTCTGTTTAACAAAACGGGGTAGACTTCTTGTTACGCCCTTTTTTCTTTATCCCTATGATAATAAATACTATAAATATCTTATTTGTCAGATAGATGATATGACCAGACAGAGGGAGGACTAGAGTGGCGAAGGCTGTAATCATAAAAGGTTTTCCCGAAGAACTGCACCGCAGGGCCAAAGCAAGAGCCGCTTTGGAGGGAATAACCCTTAAAGCACTCATTATCAAACTGCTGGAGGGATACCTTGAGAAAGTCGGGGGCTAAGAGTCTGAAGACTGCTGAGAGGAATATCCAATGCACTTAGACAACAGAGTTGACCCACTCAGGGATGAGCGTTGAGGAATCATGGTCGGTTGGATCCTTGATAAAGAAAAGGTGGACTACTCCCTATACCTTGTCACCGACAGAAACCTGTCTCTCGGCCGGAGCAACCTAGAGATCATAAAGGCGGCGGTGGAGGGTGGCGTAACGATTGTGCAGCTCAGAGAAAAGGAGGCGACTACGAGGGAGTTCTACGAAGAAGGGTTGAAGATTAAAGACTATCTGCAATCTAAAGAGATTCCCCTTATCATTAATGATAGGATTGATCTTGCTCTTGCCTTGAACGCGGACGGTGTCCATGTGGGGCAAGACGACATGCCAGTCCATGTGGCTCGAATGATACTCGGGTCGAACAAGATCATTGGGGCTTCAGCATTCACTTCTGACGAGGCGAGGGTTGCAGCATCGATGGGGGCGGATTATCTGGGCCTGTCACCCATATTCGTGACGGGGACGAAGCCGGAGTTGACTCAGCAGATTGGCATCGAGGGTATTACAACTTTGAGACGTTCCGTAAGAATACCTATTGTGGGTATCGGCTCCATGAACCAATCCAACGCGTTCGAGGCAGTAAAGGCCGGCCTGGACGGTGTTGCCGTGGTTTCGGCTATCTGCTCGCAAGAGGATCCCAGAGCTGCCGCTACTGCGATCAAGGCGGAAGTGATGAGGGCCAAGGGGGCGTAGCCCCAAGGGCAGCAGGCAGCAGGCAGTGAAAAGCTGGAGTACTGGAGTAATGGAAATATCGAAACCCCATGACCACATGGCTATTAGACTTTTTTCAACACTCCAACACTCCAATACTCCATGGACAGAGCGTTAGGGTAGATTTAGGATAAATCCAAGGTAAAATCTAAATTCGTGAGGCTGAAGTGAAACTCAAAGACATTGGTGAATTCGGGTTTATCGAACGGATAAAGCGGGGTTGTCTCATCAGAAAAGCAGAAGTCATCAAGGGTATAGGTGATGATTGCTGTGTATTCAAGACTTCTGGAGAGATGGCAACTCTGCTGACAACTGACATGCTCGTGGAAAAGATTCACTTTCTCCTGGAAGCGATATCTCCCTATCAGCTCGGTCGAAAGTCGCTGGCCGTCAACATATCCGACATTGCTGCAATGGGGGGAATTCCAAAAGAGGCGGTAATCTCAATTGCCATACCGGAAACGGTGGATTTGGCATTCTTGGACACTCTCTACGATGGCATAAAATCAATGGCGAAGGAGTTTGACGTGAACCTTCTCGGAGGTGATACCACCTCATCTCCGGATTATCTGGTAATAAACATTGCGCTGGTGGGTGAAGCGCGTGAGCAAGAAATACTTTACAGATCCGGGGCCAAGGCTGGAGATGTGGTTTTCCTTACTGGTCCTGTGGGATCTTCGGCCGCAGGTTTGGACATTATACTAACTGAAAGATTATCTTCTGGACAGGAAGAACTGCTGAAAGCCCACCACGATCCATACCCGCACGTAAAGGCAGGCCGGATCATCGCCGGCACGAGGCTGGCGAACTCATTGATCGATGTCTCCGATGGTGTTGCCGCTGATCTGGGGCACATCTGTACTGAGTCAGATTTGGGAGCGATTATCGAGGAAGACAAGATCCCCACAACCGAACTGTTCAAAACGTATTGCGACAGGTTCAAGCTGAACGCCATCCATCTGTCTCTTCAGGTGGGAGAGGATTATGTCCTGCTGGGCACAGTGCCGGCGAAGTTGGCCGGTAAACTGGAGGAGGCCCTAATAGCCGAAGGATGCGAGTTTTACCCCATTGGGAATACTGTGGCCGAGGCTGGCCTGAAGCTCAAATTTCAAGACGGCTCCATTGAAGCGATCGGAGCGAGTGGTTGGGACCATTTTAGGTAGACAGTTATTAACTCAGCTTTGACCTATTCCACTATCCTGTGCTAAGGTGATTCGGCCGATCTTGGCAGTGCTCATAGCCCCATGTGCAGAAAAATTCACAGATCTATTTTTTCACTCAAGCGACTGTAGACAAAAGCCAAGCTATTCAAAATCGGTATCCTACGAAGGGTTCAGGTTTCATACCCCCTTTGTCAAAGAGGCTACTGACGTTGTCGAACCGAAAGCTTACAGTCCAAGATATACTCTTAATCCAGAAACAGTTGGAGGCCGCGCAGCAACTGAATAACCTTCTCAGTGATGCAGTTGCTGAGATAGGTGAGGCTGTAAGTGGGATTGATCCTGGATCCATTCGCGACCAGAAAGCAGCCGCAGCTGTTGACAAGGTACAAAAAGCTGTCAGCAAGCTGGAGAAAAAGGTGGAGGAGTTTACCAAGAGCTTGAAGTAATACTTAACCGTGATCCGAATCCTCCAACCTTTTGTTGGAGTTTGATTCTTTCCCCATCTAATCTTGGCAGAGACTCTGCTCTGTCTTTCGCCACCATCATCAAAGTTGAGAAGCGATCTCTTCGTAGGGTTATCCTTCTTTTTGCTATGACTCTGAACACTTTTCTCTTACTGCTGCTGTCCCATGTGCTGGGAGACGTGGTCTTCACCTCCTACAGGCTGGCAGTTCTTAAGCGGAATTCAGAGACTTTCAATCAGATCCTCGCAGTAGGTTGCCACGCTGGTGTTCATGCCTTCTTTGCCGGCTTGCTCGTGTTCGTGTTCGGCGGACTATGGCTCAAGGCGGCCCTTCTTGTTTTAGTTCTGCATTTTCTGATCGATTTCTTGCGTTGCAGGACAGAGATAAGACTGTTTGGCTCCGACAGGATATACGTTAAGCGCTCGGAACTTTTTGCCTGGATATCAGGTAACAGCAAAGACCCGGACAAAATGAGGATGAGCAAACTGTGGCCGTGGCTTTTGATTCACTTCTTAGACCAAGGGGCTCATGTGGGAAGCCTGTATGGTATAGCCCTGCTAGTTTGACGATACGCTGATTACAGATCCTCGAGTCCACCTACTTTCCACGTTTATTCAAGATCGAAAACCTGGTCCTTTGAACCAGGTCAGAGCCCAGAATATTGCAGATTTCAGATTTAGGTTGCATGCTTTCTTTGCTGAGTGTTTCTTAGCTTTTAAATCTTAAATCTGCATTCTAAAATCTAAAATCGCTGGACTCCATGACTCCAGCAGACCGCCGCAAGAGGGGGAAAGACCATTGAAGCCCCCTCAGGGGGAAGTCCAAAGGGAAGTCCCTCTATTCCTCACTTGTAACCTACCTTTCTCAAAAAGTGGTAAATTTTTACAACTTTTAACTTGAGCATGGCTGAAGTTTTGCACACCTAATAGTTTATATTGATATAAATTACTAAAAATACACATAAACTTTCGCATAGCCAAGTATGGCACGCTTTTTTCATTAAAGAGTGACCCATTAGCATGACCGTCTGAAGTTGGGAGCACTCTTTTGGCAAGAGGATTGTTTATCCGCGCAACTTTCTCTGGTAACGCTGACACAGCAGGGGTTGCACTAAGTGGTCCAATCACTAGCCAGGAGACGCAAATTTGTTACTTTAACGGTGGGAGGTAAATAATGCCCGCTCTGAGGGAAGCTTTAAAACCCTGTCCTTTCTGTGGTTCAAAAGAGAAGGAAGCTGATCGAACCTGCCTTCGGGTTACCCCAGACCCACAAAGATACTTCGCAGTTTCTTGTTGGTGTGGCGCCAGCGGTCCCGTAAAAGATAGTGAGGAAGAGGCGATAAAATCATGGAATAACAGGAAGTTATCTGATCGCCAGCTAGTGTGGAATCCTTTTGGCTCTTCCATGAACCAGGTTTCCTTGGATTTTAGAGGGAATCTCAAATCAATACCCCTCCCTACCATCTTGCAAATGCTAGTATCTGACAACAAGACGGGTATTCTGCAATTTACCCAGGGGGAGAAGCGAAGAGCCATTTGCCTGAAGGATGGAAAAATTGTCGCTGGAAGCGGCCAACCAGGGCTGCAGCTTGGACAAATCTTGTTTAAGAAGGGGCTAATATCCCCGCAAGAGCTGTTGCAGGTTTTGGATAAGGCCAAGCAAGCCGGTATGCGGGTCGGAGAGATGCTCTTAAAAATGGGATATATCGGCCAGGACACCCTGAAAGAACTTATTCGTCAACAGATTCGGGAGGTGGTGTTCGACCTACTCTGTTGGGCCGAAGGCGATTTTCAATATCAAGATTGCTCGGTAGAATTCAACGACCAACTTATCGATGATGTCAATGCCTTCCAGTTGTTGCTGGAGTCATCGGCGAGAAAGGATGAGTTGCTTGTTGCTGGCTAAAATCCTTCCAAGCTAAATGGTAATTCGATCAATCAGATGAGAACCTTTCTCTAGTCGAGGAGAAGCCAAGACTCCGATAGAAAAGGTTCAAGGCGCAAGGCTTAAGGCGCAAGGTAAAAAGAGAGGATAAGTGTTATTTGATTGTTTTTGCCTTGTGCCCTGTGCCTTATGTCTTGAGCCGTTCCCGTTGGGGCAGCTCAAGGCCAAGGCCTTAATTCTTTACTTCCTTTTCACATCATTGATTCATGATACTCTCACCTCAGTTTCAGCCCTGAAAAAGCTCACATAAGACTTATTAGCGGTTTCTAGAGCCCTCCCCGCGTCGGCAGGTTATGGATGAGGGTTGGGCGTAATGGAAGAATTTTAAGATGCCGGCTTTTAAGGCGAGGTTGCTTGACAACTCTCGGTATGGTCTGCCAAAGTAATTTGCAGGGAACTTCAATTTTTTTTAGTGAAACCAGACTGGGGTATACAGTCCGGCCTGCTAGCGGTCTTTGAGCGAGTCCACACCAGATGTCAATGTTTGCTCAATTCGTTCAGAAGTCGTTTCCATATTGACAGCAGAACGTTCATGACTTAATCTGCCTGGAATCTTCAAGGAGGCAGACAATGCGGACACGCAGGATACATCTGATTAACCCAAAAACGAACTCCTTTACCACCCGGCCAATGTACTTCAATCGGGCACTCTACTCTCCCCTGGCTGGGCTCCTGGCCGTGGCCGCCCTGATTCCAGATGACCAGTATGAGGTAGTTTTAACCGATGAGAACATCGAACCCATTGACTTTGATCTCAAGGCGGATCTGGTGGGCATTTCAGCCATGACCTCTTACGTCAATCGAGGCTACGAGATCGCCGACAGCTTCAGGAATCGAAACATTCCTGTGATCATGGGCGGAGTTCACCCCAGTTTCATGCCTCAAGAGGCTCTAGAGCATGCGGATGCGGTGGTGGTCGGCGAGGCGGAGCTGGTGATGGGGAAGGTGCTGGATGATTTAGAGCAGGGTAATGTCAAGGGCATTTACCAAGCCGACAAGTTGCACCCCATGGTCAACATGTCAATGCCGCGCTATGATCTTCTTAAAAGCAATCGCTACGTGAACAAGACCTTTATCCAGACCTCTCGAGGCTGCCATCATGCCTGTACGTTTTGTGCGGAGCATATGATGTACGGGTTGCGGTTTCGCTATCGCCCCATTGATGAAGTGGTCAAAGAAATCGAGGAATGTGGCGAACGTGTGATTGCTTTGAATGATGCTGATTTTTTTGGTAATGCCAAACGAGCGGCTCAGCTGATGCGGGCCCTTAAAGGGCGGGGTATTCGCTGGCAGGCGGGGGTGAACAGCCGCGGTGCACTAAATGACGAGTTATTGGAGGTCGCTGCCGAAAGCGGCTGCTATATGCTCAGTATTGGCTTTGAGTCCATTTCTCGAGAGGCCTTAAAAAGCGTTCACAAGTATCAGAATCGCCCTGAGACTTTCCAAGCGCTGGTGCAGAAGATCCAGAGTTACGGCATCTTGGTTTTCGGTCTTTTCATGTTTGGCTTCGATGAAGACGACAGTTCCATATTCGAGGAGACGGCCAAGTTCAACATCGCTGCCGGCTATGACGTGTGTGCCTATTCCGTTCTTACCCCTTATCCCGGGACACTGGCTTGGTATGAGATGCTCAGGCAAAAACGAGTGGTCTCTTATGATTGGGACAAATACGATCAGGGCCATATTGTTTACCAGCCTATGAAGCTCACCCCGGAGCAATTACGGGAAGGCCATATGCGTGCTTATAAACTATTTTATTCTATTCCATCCATTTTCCGGCGTTTTCCTACCAATTCCTCCCGAAGTAAGTTCTACTGGTCCACGTATAATCTTTTCTTCCGCAAGGGGGAAGTTACAGGGCGCAATATTGATGATGCCATCGCCAAGCCCACTGAAGTGCCACGCCATCTTGCCCAGCCACCCCTTATGCCAGAAAGGAAAGACTGGCAGAAACTGGTGCTCGAGAATAACCATTATTGATTTTCGATCTCGTACATAGAATAATCTGACAACGCAGCTGAACCTCGACACAGTTTCGGACCACCTGCCTTATGAGCTTATGTTGAACCTTCCAACAAAGCGTAAAGCTTTTTAGGGACACTTATTTGAGGAAAGAAAACTTGGTCCTTTGGACCAGGTCAAGTTGCAATGGCTTTGCCGGTAAAAGAGGTTTAAGGCATAAGGCGCAGGGAAGAAAAGAGTATTCAAGATTCATTTTACCCTGTGCCTTGTACCTTGAGCCTTGTGCCTTCCACTTTGGGCAGCTCAAGGCCAGGGCCTGCCGCGGCGTAGCTGGGCGAAGCCGGGTCCTTTGGGCCTGGATTTTTTATTCATGGTGCCCAAGGGTGGCTGATTTATGCAGACGAGAGTCCTCTCAAAGCTGTTGGAAAACAGCCTGTATGTGTTGGGAATCAACCATATCTGAAGCGAATCAGATTTAGCTTGATAGCACCTCAAATTCTACTTTTCAACAGGCGCTTTCCTGCGACCTGAGAATAATGCGGACAGGCCATAGCCGATCTGGCATGGAATATGCTCACATTCAGGGGTGATCATCTTTGTGCAAGGAGGCTAAAATGGCCGGAAGTCCTTCATTGACCGAAAAGCCATATGTGGTGCTGATAGTAGACGATGATGACGAGGTCCGTGAACTCCTCCGTGTCGAACTCGAACTCGAAGGATACACTACAATTACCGCAGGTAACGGTGCCGAAGCGATCAGCACGATTCACAGGATAAGTCCCGACGTAATTTTGATGGATGTTTTGATGCCGAAAATGAATGGTATCGAGGCGACAAAGATAATCAAGCAAGATGAGGTGACGAAACATATCCCGATACTAATGATAACAGTAATTGACAACCAAGAAGATATTATCGAAGGGTTAGAGGCCGGAGCCACAGATTATGTTACGAAGCCGTTCTTTTTGCCAGAGCTCAAGGCAAGGGTAAATGCTATCATACGTTATAAAATACTTTATGATGAGATAAAATCAATGCAAAAACAATTATTCAAAAATGAAAGAATCAATACAATCAAAGAGTTAACATCAATCATTCAGGAGTCCAACGATAACAGGTTAACAGTCATTTTATCGAAAGTCGATCTTATTCGTCGGAAGAAGGGAAAGGCGACAGAAGAAGATTTATACTCGATAGAAAGAGCTGCTAATAAGGTCAAGAATACCATTAATAATTTAAAGGTATTAGATTTATTTAATCCAGTAGCCTCCAATGTTGACCATATTTTAAATCTTGATATTCTTAAGACGGACAACGATTCCCGTTGAACAGAGTTTCCTTCGGGGACCTCAACAGGGCTGACGTTTGTCCCGCTCAGTAAACTCCATTGCGGCCGGACGGGATTAGTGAGCGAATCCTATAGAAATGAAAACCTTGCTTCTCAGAGATAGGCATGAATAAAAAAGACCAAGACCGACAATCTGTGCTGTGCGTTGATGACGCCGAAGACGTTCGTGAAATACTCCATGAGGTTCTAACCCTCTTGGGCCACACCAGTATCACAGCTGTGGATGGCTTGGATGCACTGGAGAAATTGGCGGGCGGACAATTTGACATTGTGATCACCGATCTCAAGATGCCCCGTATGGGGGGCATCGAGCTTATCAAAAAAATTAAAGCCGACTTTGAGGAGGTCGATGTCATCGCCATAACCGCGCATGAGGCAGATTATAAGTATACGGACGTCATAGAGGTTGGTGCCACAGATTTCATTTCTAAGCCGTTTAATGTCAACGAGCTTGAGGCAAAAATCAACCGTATTATCCGCGAGCGTGATCTTAGGTCTGATCTCAGACGCCTTTCCACTCACGATGGGCTCACCGGGGTGTACAATCGTCGATATTTCAACGATAACCTAGAGCATGAAGCAGTCCGTGCCATGCGGCAGAACTACAATCTATTTCTTCTTATCATCGACGTCGATAAATTCAAGGGATACAACGATAAGCATGGTCACCTCCAGGGCGATAGTTTACTGATAACACTGGCCAGAATCATACGGGCAAATATCCGCAAGGATGTAGACTCGGCATACCGTTACGGTGGCGACGAGTTCGCAGTGGTTCTGCCCTATGCCAACCAGGAACAGGCGTTGAAGGTGGCGAAACGTCTCCTCACAGAATACAACAAAGAAAACCTGTCACCCACCAGCCTCAGCATTGGTTTGGCCAAACTGGAAGGTACGCAAGATAGCTTGGAAGAGGATCTCGAGATCCTAATCAAAAAAGCCGACCAGGCACTCTATCTTGCCAAGCACAAAGGTGGCAACCAGGTATGTGATGAAGTAGGCCAGGTTACATTGGCCAGTCCCTATATTATACAGCACGATCTTTAGCCCACATCATTCACCAATCTTCAATGCTTGTCGCTAGACAAAAGCCTGCCCGTAAGTTTTGCACGATGATTCCCTTAAATTGAGCGCTAGTGGTATTTTATTTCCATTTTTATCACTTTGATTACCCACAAAGTTGATACTGATTCCTAACAACCAATTAGATAACCATATGATTTTAATAAGAATATTTTAAAATTGAGTTTTGGCATGATCCTTGTGTATTTAAGGCAGCGCTACTGCAAGCCGAGCAAGAGAGCTGGCGAGTAGATCTTTTGAAACGATAAACCTTCCTTACATGTCGAATCCCGCCCGAGCGGGATAAAAGCTTTCATCAATTTAGGAGGGTATACCATGCATGCGGAGGAGAGGAGTCCGTGCATTGGTTGCGACAGACTTAAAAAGAACAAAAAGAGGTGTGCCCAGTCATGTGAAAAGCTAGAAATGTATCAAGAAAGTCTTCCTCGTCTCACGCTCTGGCGGGGAGAATCTAGTTATCATGGGCTACCAGGATTGCAGCGAACACCCAGCTACCGCATGCACGAATGAGATTTACCACCCTGATCTGTTACCGATCAGGTCTTTGGAAACGGATTTTGCGATTTATTTGTTGGGCTAGGCTGTTCGTTCGATCCTGGACCTCTTTATTCCAGCTCACTCATACCATTTGAGGAGAACCGGGATGACCGACGCGGAGAAATTCACACTCGGAAAAGGTCGGTCTTCATACGTCATCCATCTCGGGTTTTGGTTTGAGAAAATATTGTCAGCGATCAAGATCATATTGGTAGCTATGGTAGGGTTGTTTTTAATCCTATTCGTCAGGGTGTTTGCTTCATTGTACGGTGGCGCCGAAGCTCCGGAAATAGATCTACGCGACATCGAGAGATAAGAAAACTAAGTTCAGGTCTGAGGATGGAAAATAAATATTGGGAAAAATGCCCCTATTATGCGGAAAACAGGTGTCCTCATAGTTCAGAGGTAGACAGAGCTTATTTGATTCCGCACTTGCTTAGCCCTTCAGAGACCGATGAAGTAAAGTATACCTGTCGGAAATGTGGGATGTATTTGGATGAGAAGAGGAAACACATAAGGCTTGGAAAACCTTTTAGAATCATCCTCACTGAAACTGAGAGAGAAACTGAAGCAAAGGGCAGGATTGTCAACGTCAGCGCGGAGGGCGCTCTCGTCACTCTTGAGGTTTGGCATGACTTTGTCTTGGGTCAAACGGTTAAGATGAAGATATATCCCCGACAGAAAATTTCTGAGAAATTAACGACTGCACCCATCATGGCTTCAGGTGAAATAAAGAGAATATATGACAAACATAGACAACTCGCGATCATGTTTCTAGAAGAAGTCAAACCAGAATTTTTACTTGAACTTTAACGGGAGCAGAAGACCAGTTCTTAGGCGACTAGTCTGATATGTAATTTTTCTGTATTGTTTGAATGGTGTTGCTGAGTGCGGACAACAGCTTAAAACTGTGCAACCCGTGTCATGTTGGTCTACATAGCGTAAAGTTGCAGGGCATCCAAGCTTGAACCAGTCACACTGCTGGCTGCGGCTACAGTTAGATGACTCACCCTGGAGACATTATGAGATCGTCCGAGAACAGGAAAAAACCCAGAATTCGGCAGACCTTTCAGGTGAGATTTCTCAAAGAAGGCTTAGATCTTTCCTTTGAGGGCAGGACTGTGAATTTGAGCCAGAAGGGGGCTTTCATTAAGACCAAACACTACCGCTTCTGCCAACCTGGTGAGCCGGCATTCTTCACATTTTTTTTCCCGCCAGATTTCACAGGTCAAGATAAGACTGTTGGTTTGCAGGGTTCTGCGGTCATTGCCAGAATCGATCAAGAAAATGAGGGTATTGGAGTAGAATTTATAAAAAATCTCAATCAGTTTGAACCTGTTAGGGTATCCGATGTAGCAGGAAAAATCAGATACAAAACGCTTGCCTATTACCTGTCCGCCCTCGAGGATTTACCGCTGCCGGAGTTTATATCCAAATACCCAAACGGTTTCCTGGTCGAAAGATCAGAAAGGTTTTTCGACAACAACGTGATATTTCAGTTTATCACCGATGTCGCTGAAGATCAGTATGTGTTGGAACAGTTGAAAAATGGCAGAGTAAGGGCAGCGGTGCTATCGGCCAGGATAATGGAGATAGCCAAGCGAAAAAATCTCAACGAGGCTGATATGGTTACCATCGGCCGTTCCCCTGACAACGACATAGTCCTCTACAACAAGATGGTGTCTAGAAAGCACGCTTATTTGAATCTCACGGCAAAGGGCGAGGCCTGCTATCTAGTGGACCTGGGATCCACCAATGGTACCTTTCTCAATGGTAACCAAATAAAATCACACGAAAGATATCAACTAGCTGACGCCGACGAAATATCCATTGGACCTGAAACAAAAGTTCTCTACTTTTCCGCTAAAGCTTTCCATACATTCCTTTCAGAACTGAAATAATCTTTCCACCACTGCCATACCAAGAGATTTATCCTGAGACCTGTGGAGTTTAGATCCTTCCAAGATCAAAGTTAGCTCTTATCTCATCTTGGCACAACTTCTGCATTTACCAGGACTTACAACAACAGAACAGGGCTGCGCATCATCACGCTTGCTGCGACGGACCGATATGACCATCTTAAGTCAGGTTGTTTCTGTTGGACCATTTATTCCCGCAATTAAGCGAGCACAATTAGGAAGATGCAAAGTTTTGTTTTGATGGAGACAGAACAAGGAGATGTCATGAAAACAAAGACGAGGCGCCAGCAATACTCCATCGTGGATCGGTCGCTTCAGTATAGGGTCCTGGCCATTGTTTTAACCTACAGTATTGTTATCGTGCTTTTCCTGGCCGTTTCCCTATTTGTACCCGATATTCTTGTTATGTTGAACAAAGATATGAGCCTAAGTATGCACGCAGCCGCAGCCGAGAGAATTCTTACCCTCCATTCACGAGTATGGCCGGCCATCATTGCAATGGTGTGCGTCCTTGGTATTCATTCGGTGCGGATTTTCCATCGGCTCATTGGTCCCCTTTACCGATTTCGTTGGACGTTTAGACAGCTGAGTAAAGGGGATTTTAACTTTCGGTTAGAGCTGAGAAAAAGCGATTACCTTCATCGGGAGAAAGAGGCTCTCAATCAGATGATAACCGTACTTGCCGAAAAATACCAAAGTATGCAGCAAGCCGGATCGAGAGCACTTGAATCATTGGAAGCCCTGGAGCAGGCGAACAAAAAAACGGATGGCTCGCAAGATGCAGATGAGCAGCTTCTACATAAACACCACCAGCATCTGAGGGATTTGGTGGAGCAACTTCAATATTTTCACTTGAGCAGTGAGGAGAAGGTTGAACAACAGTCAGAGTAGCGCTAAATCAACGGTTTTAGCAGCCCTTTAGACAGCAGACACCAATACAGTTATATGTCAGGATGTTTTCAAGCTAAGAGGAATGTTTATGTGGCGATGGTTTAGCAACGGTTTTACCGCTGTTTTTCAGAAGCGCAAAAGGTGCTCTCACGGCTTTACGCTCGTTGAACTCATTGTGGTCATCGGGGTAGTTGCTGTTCTGGTAACTATTGGAATACAAGTGTACGGACGTTTCATCGACAGAGCCAGAAACACCCGTGCCATAGCAGAGATCCGGGCCTTGGAAAAAGAGATCACGCTCTATATCAATGATGAAGAAAAACTGCCAGATACCCTTGCCGAGGTGGGAAGCGGAGTGATTACCGATCCCTGGAAGAATCAGTATCAGTATATAAATTTTGAAACCACACCCAAAGCGGGACAGAAAAAGCGAAAGAATGCTAATGAGCCGCTGAATACCGACTACGACCTTTACAGTAGCGGCAAAGATGGGTTAAGTGACAATTCGATCACCGAAGATATCAGCAAAGATGACATTGTGCGCGCCGGTGACGGAACCTACGTGGGTTTGGCGTCGGGGTATCGGTAGGCTGACCGATACTCCAGCTGAATATTAACCTTTCTGCCCGCCCGCTTAAATTTCAGAGAACATATATTTCAAGAACCTCCCCCTATGCCTGGGTCGTAAATGACATTTTTGGGGAAACTCCACCCCTTCTATCATCATCTTGACAGTCAGCAATATTTTGTGCCAGATTCCAACCCAATGATCCCTTCTAATAGCTGGTGGGCCAGTACTTCGGATTTATCAGCCAATTTTTAATATTTTCCAGTGGCGGCTAGACAAGGAGCAATACGCATGGGCTGGTTTGGAAAAATTGTGGGAGGCACGTTAGGATTCGCCATAGGCGGTCCCCTGGGGGCAATAGCGGGAGCAGCTTTGGGCCACACTTTCGATGTAAGTCGAGTCCCATACTATGAAGATGAAACACCCCGTCTATCATACCAAGAGCAGGCCCAGATGACTTTCTTTGTTGGGGCCTTTTCAATGTTGGCAAAACTCAGCAGAGCTGATGGCCGAATATCGCCAGAGGAGATCCAAGCCGTTAGCGATTTCATGACGCACGACCTGAATCTGAGTCCTGAGACCGAGATATTCGCCACACAGGTCTTCAATAATGCCATTGATTCTCCCAATAGCTTTCAAGATTTTGCCACTCAATTTTACTACCAGTTTCAGCACCAGCCCCAGCTCTTGGACCTCATGATGGATATTCTGCTCAGGGTATCCGTTGCCGACGGCACTTTGAGTGAAAGCGAGGAACAACTGATCAACTCTGCTGCGAAAATATTCAATTTCAGCGAAAAAAGATTCAAGGAAGTGAAGTCCAGATATGCGCCAGACTTCGAGAAATATTATGCTATTTTGGACACAGAGAGCAGTGCTTCAGATGAAGAAATCAAAAAACAATACAGGAAGTTAGCAAAGGAATACCATCCAGACACCATTGCCTCAAAGGGGCTGCCAGAGGAATTCACCAATTTTGCTCATGAAAAATTTCGGGAAATACAAGAAGCATATGAGGTGGTGAAACAGAAGAGAGGCATGAATTAGAGATAGATCGCCCGACATGCAGAAGTATTTTGGTAATACAGTTCAGTGCACAGTTTGGTAGGTGTTTTACAATCTTATCACCATACCTCTGCATTTCCTCCAACTACTTTCTTCCTCATCCCAGGCCCGACTTGAAACTCGGTCTTCAGTTATTAGTCTGAAGGCATCCTTCACAATGGGAAGTCCTTTTTCCCAAAGTCTCTCCAAAGAGCGGAAAAAGGGCGAAGGTATAAAATTAGGCTGGCATATGTTGGTAAAATCTGTTAATATCTGCCATATACTTTAGCTTTCCCCTATTTTTTCGATAATTTTCGTTTAAATATTCTGATGATAGATCAATAAGTTCCTCTTCGCCCCTGCGTAAAAACTGCAGGGTCTAGCCAGACACTGTCTACTGGGGCCACCAGAGAGTTCGGCGCGCCAAATCTTACATCAAGGAGAGTTGCGATGAGACGCACAATTCTAGCTGCACTCCTATTGCTGCTGCTTGCTGCAATGCCCATAACCGTTTTCCTGATGAGCTGCGGCGGAGGTGGTGGGTCGGGGGATGCATCCTTCACGGCTAGCTCGGGTACCGGTTCGGTGGCTGTATTCGTGGCCGATGGTCCGGCGGATCAGTGCGATGCGATCTACTTTTATATCACCGAGGTATCACTGATACCGGCTGGTGGTGGATCTCCTGTAGTCGTATTCACATCCAAGTCACCACATGGTTACAAAGTGAATATTCTCGACTACAGAGATGAAGATTTCTTTTTCTGCATGGAAGACGTTCCCGCTAGAGAGTACGAGAAGATACGACTCAAGGTCGCGAATATTGAAGTAATAGGTGGTCCTTGTCAAGAACTGGACATAAAGCTTCCAAGCGGAAAAATCGACCTCAACCCTCAGGGATCCTTTAAGGTCACCCACAAAGGTTGCGTCAACATTATCCTGGATTTTGACGGCAACAAGTCTTTTCAGCTTAAACAAGCCGGGAAGTCAGGAAAGTGTATTTTCAGGCCGGTTATTTTCGTGGATATTGAGAAAGGACCACCAGCCCCGAAATGCCCTCGCGTACTTTCCGGCGCCATCAAAAGTTTCATTTTGTCCGATGATGTGAGAATAGGCTTTGTGCTCGAGCGTGATGGTCTGCCGGATCTTAGGATCTTCTTCGCAGAAGATGCGGTAATTTTAGACGATTTTGGCGTATTCATAGACGCATCTGAGCTTGATATTGGTGATTTGGTGAAGGTTCGGGGAAAGTTGGATGGCTGGCACAAGTTTTTGGCCTCAGTTGTAGTCGTTGGTGAGGTGGACATGGTCGAGGGTACCGTTCAAAGTACTGTGGTAAGTGGAGAGTTTTCTCTCACTCCCCTCGGTCAGGATAGTGAAATACAGGTGCAAATTTTCGCTGAAACGCTCCTATTATTCGGCTGTGACACGGAGGTTGATGATACGGGTGTTATCCAGCCGGGAATGATTGTTCGAGTCGTGGGTAAAGATGTAAATGGGGACTTTAGTGCAGTTTTAGTGTTTCTGCGGGAGATCGTTGGGGAAGTCACATACTTTGATCAGGATATTGGCGAACTAAGGATTCAAGCCAATGGTGTAGATTTAGATATTCTGGTGCCCCCTTATACACCTTTCTATTTAGTGGGCGACGGGGACGTACCGCCAGAATTACTCTGCATTAGCAAACAGGTCCGGGTGGTTGTCGATCCGGACTACAACTCCCACAGCTATGACTTCAAGGCCAAAGAAGTGCAGATCCAACCGGACCAGTTTCAGGGGGTGATAACCAACTTTTTGCCAGACCGTGTCTTAGAGGTCGAAATGGAGGGCGGCATATCACAAGAGGTTTATGTCCCCCCAGGCGCCACAATTTTAGATCTCACAGCTACAGAGGGGCTACCTACACTGTTTTTCAGCGAGCTAATAATTGGTGACAACCTGAATCTGTTAGGCCTGTATTCTTGCGATAATGGAGATTTTACCGGTTTCGTAGTGCTGAAAATCGAAGCCCCCTCACCGTAGAGAGTATGCTAGAGTTTATTTTGATGATTATCTGGCGAGCGGTTTAGGAGCAAGATCCTCTCTTTATACAGCAGGAAGTAGGCAGGGCCCCATGGGGCCCTGCCTTTTTGCTGTTTTCAGCCACTATGCGTACCTGCCTGCTAGAACATCCTTAATATAATTTTATATATTATATTCAATAAGTTATGCATAATATTTGGTCATTGCCAGTTCACTTGACAAGTTTTTACGACTTTGATAGAAGGCATTCCCATTGCTTTAAAAGGCGTGCAAAAGAATTTTCCGAATAACCCCTCCATGAACGAGGAGGTGGCCCATGGGAAGAGAAAGACGCCGACACCCGAGAGCGGTTGTTGATTGGCCGGCTCTGGTACAAGACAGCAATGGCAGCATAGTGGCAGAAATGGAAAACATCAGTGCCAATGGTGCCTGTATACGTTGCGAAAAACCACTAAGACCCAAAGAACGATTCAAGCTCCACATGGTGGCTCCGGATCATAGCCCACTTACTGCCCGCGCTGAAGTTGCTTGGCTGCAAGTTTGCCGCTCAGAAAAGGACATACCTGCCTGTGGGATGGGTATTCGCTTCACAAGAGCGTCTCGTGTCGTCCGGCAGTTTATCCAAAGTTTCGTGGCCGCGCAGCACCAAAGAAACAAATAATCTCCCGACGGCAAAGAATAGCAGTGGGCTGAGCGATAGCGAGTCAAGTCGAGCCGTGCATTTATCATCACGGAACTTCGAGACAGATGACCCTCTTTTTCTAATGGCTGGACCGTTTAGGGATGACAATGAATAATGGGGATAAGCAAAGGCGGCTGTCGATCAGATATGAGGTCAAGTGGCCGGTAACCATATTTCGCTATCACCTGAAACTTCACTGTAAAACCTTACCTCACAGCATGACCCAAACAGAAGGCCAAATAGGCTTCGTCTCTTTCCTCCCTCAAACTTGGGAAAATGAAAATGGATTCATACCAGGAGAAACGGTAAATATCAGTGCTGGAGGCGCCTTAATCTCCTGCGGTCCTGTTCTGGCTCCTTACGAGATATTTCAGTTGACTATAAAACCACCCAATCGCCACCCGCTAATTGCCATTGGCCAAGTGGTTGATTCAGGGTCAGACACTCCTGAAGAGCAGGGGAAACCGTCTGGTATAGGGATCCGATTTGTGCACATGTCGAACGAAGACCGGCGGTATATTTTCGATAACGTTCCAAAAAGAGTTAAGTAGAGCAACATATAAGTGGTTGGTGATTGACGAATAGTTTACTATTTTCAAATGTTTAATCAAAATGGCTGCCTAAGTTTCATTTGATGAAGACTCTTTTGCACGATTCGTATCTCAGAAAAACCTGGTCTCTAGGATAGCGGCCAATTTTGTCTTGCATCTTCTCCTTCCTTTTCGTAACCTGCGGCTATAACGAACTCCCAAGTTCGCGTTGAAATTCGTGATGCACACCTTGCTCCTGCCTGCTATTTGGTGCCGACGACTGCCTGTTGTTGCGGTTCAAGCGGTTGCTCTGGACTAGGATTCTTTACTTCGGTAAGCATCCACTCAAGGAGGAGAACAAATGTATAAATTCGGTGAGAGTCTACAGAAAGATGGATTCTTAGAATTGCGCAAAGAAGGGGATCTGTATTTTATTAGCGTAGGAGACTGTTTTGACGATGGGGAAGAAGGCGTGTGCACCCCTTTGTTTTCTTATACCAAGAGGTTGAACAAGGAGCGTATTGAGGGGCTCATCAAGTATTTGCAGGAAAAGATCTAAAACGATGGGATAAGTTTTCGTAACATCCATGAAAGCGAGGAAAAGATCTTCTAGCCGAAGGGTGCATACAAACAAAGACCGGCTCAAGTGAAATTCTCAAGGGCTATCAACAGCGATAATCTGAACTTGAAGTCGTCCTACCAAGTCAACCATAGGCATCAAGTCCAAAAAACTCTCCCCCTCAACAAACTTGATATGAGTGGCATCTGCGGGCAACTGGACCAGAGTCGGATCCACTGTAATCCAATGGTCGCCAATCAGGCTCTCCGCCCAGGCATGGTAGAGAAAACCTGAGTAATGCTGAGAATATACGATTCCATTTACCACCCGGGTAGGGATGCCCAGGGAACGGGCAAAGGCTGCATAAAGGTACGTGTGGCCCTGACATTCAGCTTTCTTGCGCGAGAGAACGTCCAGCGCCGTAAAAACATCCACGGGTTCTTGTTCAATATTGTTTTGCATCCAGTCTATCAGGACTTTGATTTTTTCAAGGGGTGTACCAGACGCTGCGGTTATGTGTTTCGCAGTTTTGCGAATGAGCTCGTCTTGACTCGGAACCGTTTGAGTAGATTGCAAGTAGCGCAATGATTCGTAAGGATTTTCATTGTGTCCTGGGCCAGCGACACTTAGTTCAGGTGTGCTGATTCGACAAATTACCTTTTCACCCCGGCGCTGGCACTGCTGCAGTTCATCGTTTGGCACGCGAAGATCCGGGTGGATACCACTCAAGACAACCTCCAAGAAACTCACCCGCTGAGGCTCCTGAATGACGGCTTCAATCTTAATTAGGCTAAAATCTAAAAGCGTCTCCTCTTTATTTATGCTCGCCTGGGCCAAGTACCTCTTCGCCACGACCTCACTCTCAAGGCCAGAGATAATCACGCCCCCGTGTCCGATTTCAAGCTGAGGCTTACCCTCTAAGCCAATCCAGGTGGTCACTTTCTGGCCGTGTAGCCCAGTCTTGATCTTGAAAGCCTTTCCTGGGAATAAATCGCTTTCTTCGTAAGCTAAAATTTCCTGGGTGACCATGGCGATACTCTGGGTTTCTCCGTCATAGACTTGATAGCTGTAGTGACGACCGAGTTCGAGCCCATGGAGTACGGGATACATGGCAATAATGCTGGTCGGATAAAGCTTGCCATTTACGGGAATGCTTGTCTCGGTGGTTTGCCCTCGGGAGCTGACCTCCACCTCAAGGTTTCCGGCAGAAAATCTGCCGGTGAGCTTCAAGATATTTCCATCCAGATCGTAGTCGTAAGCGAAGCTTCGCAGGGAAAGATCAGCGGCCACCAGGTCGTATGATTTCAGCGTAATCTTCTTGTCGAACATCAGAAAGCGGAAGCGAAGGGCAGCTTCGGATCTTATCTCATAGTGGGCTGCAGCAGTTTCAGCAGGCGAGAGCGACAGGTGGGTAAAGCCGATCTTGGCGCCGTTGAAGACAACGCCGGTCCAGTACTCCTCAAAAGGCCAATCGGCCAGAGTGTAACGTAAAGGTGGTGAAGGTGGTTCACCCGCTTTGCGGAAGTACATCCAACCGCAGCCACTGGGTAACAGGAGCAGCACAACCAGCAACCAGTACATATATCTGCGTAAGCGGACCATAATCAGATGCTCAGTGGTCGTTGAGTTCATGAATCACCATTGTGATTACCTAATGTGTAAATTTAATAAAACAGCTGGATTCTTTTGGCTAGAGAAAAATGAAAGCAGCGGTCAATTGGCTTTTCCAACTGAGTTTAGCGCTTTGCTGCCTGCTGCTAGCTGTCCCATACGCCTAGAAGCGGTCTCTCTATTTACGGGAAGAGGATATTTTTTGTGGAATTCAGGCAAGAACCTGGAGTATGCTTCAAGACAATACTCTGGGGAGAATCATACCTTATGCAGTGCCTTGTCTGCGGTGAGGAAATTGAAA
>JASFEM010000018.1:0-38723 GCA_050124835.1 Syntrophobacterales bacterium
CCCCTTGGCGGAAAAAGCATCCAGCCCCGTAATATCCCTGCCAACGATCAGTGTATGAATGTCGTGGGTGCCCTCGTAGGTGTAGACCGCTTCGAGGTTTAGCATGTGTCGGATGACATGGTAATCCAGGGCAACGCCGTTGGCGCCCAGGATGCCTCGGGCGACCCGCGCAATCTTTAGTGCTTCGGAGACATTGTTCATTTTTGCCAGTGATATTTGGGTATGACGTGCTTTACCCTCATCCTTCAACCGCCCAAGTTGGATGCAGAGCAGTTGCGCTTTGGTGATCTCAGTGAGCATTTTTACCAGTTTGCGCTGCACCAGTTGAAAGGAGGCGATGGGTACGTCAAATTGAATTCGGCTCTTGGCATAGTCCAGGGCTACCTCGTAGCAGGCCATGGCCGCGCCGACCGCCCCCCAGGCGATACCGAAGCGCGCTTCGTTGAGGCACATTAGGGCCGACTTGAGTCCATCGGTACCAGGCAGGAGATTCTCAACTGGGATTCTTACTTCATCCAGAATGAGGCCTGAAGTCACCGAGGCCCGGTGGGAATACTTCCCGGCAATGTCGTAAGCCTCGAATCCCGGTGTGCCCTTTTCCACCAAGAAACCGCGTATCCCCTCATCCGCACGAGCCCAGATCACTGCGACGTCGGCAAGCTCTCCGTTTGTGATCCACATCTTGCTGCCGTGGATGACATAGTCGCCACCTTTTTTGGTTGCCCAGGTTTTTAGGTTTGCCGGATCGGACCCTATGTCATACTCAGTAAGACCGAAGCAACCCACCTTCTCACCGCGGGCCATGGCCGGGAGCCAACGCGCCTTCTGCTCTTCCGTACCAAAAGTATAAATGGGGTACATAGCGAGGGAATTTTGTACCGAAACAAATGAACGCAGGCCGCTGTCGCCCCGCTCCAGTTCCTGGCACGCCAGGCCGTAGTCTACGTTGCTCATTCCGGGACAGTCATACCCCTGGATCTTGATTCCCAGCAATCCCAGCTCAGCCATTTGGGGAATCAAATCCCTATCAAAGACCCCCTGTTCAAAGTAATCTTGCACTTTGGGCATATATTGATTGTCTATCCAACGGCGAACGGTGTCCCTGACAGTACGCTCTTCAATAGTCAGAAGATCATCACAACGGTAATAGTCAACACCCTGAAAAGGTTTCATGGGGTTCCCCTGTAGAGTTGGAGTAGTGGAGTGTTGGAGTGTTGGAGTATTGGATCACCTGATACCATAGATGATATTACTTTCCTTTACCATCAGGTGATCGATCCACTCTCCACGCTCTCTCTTTTGTTCAAGACTTTCTACTAGTTTCAGTAAACCGTTTTCTAGTTTGTATGCCAGACGATCAAGTGTCTCGAATTCCTCTTCTGTTATTTGTTTCGATTTTAGATAAGCCTGAAGACCAGAAACTGATTCGCCTAGTGACCCAAGCGCTATGTTAAGGAAATGAAGATACTCACGGATCGAACGCCTGCAATAACCCTCAGAGATATTTCTATGAATAGAATCACTTGAAGCAATAGCTTGGCTTGCCACGCGTTTCAATTCATAAGGAAAATCACGAAAAACATCGCACGTTAGCATGTAGTACTCTATTGCATCATTCCAAACTCTTAACTTTTGGTAGCCTCTATTCTTGTTTTTTCGCATACTCATTACTCCAAAACTCCATTGCTCCACCACTCCATAGAAGCTGCCAAGTGGGAAAGAGACAAGAACCGCCTCAGGAGGCCAAAGAAAACCTTGACATGGTTTGTTGGTATTCTAATGCAAAATCTGGCTGAGAAAAAGCTTGGTTCGATCGTGCTGCGGATTTTCGAAAAACTCTACCGGCGTGTTTTCTTCGAGAATTTCTCCTTCGTCCATAAACAAGACCCTATGGGCCACGCTCTTGGCAAAACCCATTTCGTGAGAGACCACCAGCATGGTCATGCCCTCTTTGGCCAAGTCGATCATGACATCCAGCACTTCCTTGATCATTTCCGGGTCCAGAGCAGAGGTGACCTCATCGAAGAGCATTACCTTCGGCCTCATGCACAGGCTGCGGGCAATTGCCACACGCTGTTGCTGTCCGCCTGAAAGCTGCCCGGGATATTTTAGGGCCTGGTCGGCGATGTGGACCTTTTCGAGATAATACATGGCTGTTTCTTCTGCGTCGGCCTTGGGAATCTTTCTTACCCATATCGGCCCCAGGGTCAGGTTTTGAAGGATTGACAGATGAGGAAAAAGGTTGAAATGTTGAAAAACCATGCCCACTTCTTCACGGATTTTTTCAATGTTTTTCAGGTCATTGGTCAATTCGATGCCATCGACAATAATCCGGCCCTGCTGATGCTCCTCCAACCGGTTGATACAACGGATCAGGGTTGACTTGCCTGAGCCTGAAGGGCCGCAGATTATTATCCGTTCGCCTTTGTGAACGGTAAGGTTAATGTTTTTGAGGACATGGAAATCCCCAAACCACTTGTGCATTTCGATGATCTCGAGGATGGGCTCACCCTGCAACTCTTTATCATTTTTGTCTGGCAATTCGTTGGCCATATGTATCTCTCTTATTTCATCCTAGCCAGTATCCAACATCTAGTATCCAGCATCTAGAATCTATTATCAAGTCCCTCTATATAACTCCCGTTCCAGACGGCGACTGTAGTTGGACATGGAAAAACAACCCGCAAAGTAAAGCAAGGCAATAAAAAGATAGGCTTCGACGCTGAATCCCATCCATCTGGGATTGGAGAGGGTTACTTGGGTGGTCTTGAGCAGATCGAACAGGCCGATGATTACCACAAGGGATGTGTCTTTGAAAGCAGAGATTAGTTGGCTGACAGTTGGCGGAATCACTATTTTTAGTGCCTGCGGCAGAATAACCAGTCGCATCTTCTGGTAGTAATTCAATCCCAGTGACTCTGCCGCTTCATATTGACCCTTTTGTATCGCCTGGAGACCACCTCTGACCACCTCTGCAATGTAAGCAGCAGTGAATAGGATTATGGCCACCTGAGCCCGGAGAATATTGTTAATTGTGATCCCTTGCGGCAAGAACAAGGGAAACATGACCGAGGACATAAAGAGCAGGCTGATCAGGGGCACCCCCCGTATTGTTTCAATATAGACGATACAAAGCGACTTTATGGCAGGCATTTTGGATTGGCGTCCAAGTGCCAGAAGAACTCCCAGCGGGTAGGCGGCCGTCAGCCCGAAAACGGAAAGTAAAAGGGTAAGGGGTAATCCACTCCACTTGGTGCTTTCTACCGAAGGCAAGCCAAATAAGCCGCCTTTCATGAGCAGACCCATGACGAAGAGACCGATGAGCCAAGCGTAGCCCAACCATTTCTTCCAGTAACGTCTGTTTCTGCTTACGAAAAGGAGGGTGAACAATATAATCATGGCCAACAAGGGGCGCCACTGCCATTCATATGGAAAGAAGCCAAAGAGGATAAAGCGTAAGTTCTTCGTTACAATGGACCAGCAGGCACCACCACCAACCCTACATTCAGCGCCAGTGGTCGCCCAACTGCTGTCAATAAACGCCCAGCGAATTAACCCGGGCACTATCTTCCACAAAAGGTAGAGCGTCACAATGGTCAGAAATGAGTTGAAAACGGAGCTAAACAGATTGGCCCGGACCCATCCTGTGGCTCCTACTCGAGTAACGGGTGGTTTCAACTGTTCTGATCGTATCCTTTGGCTGGAATCAACCATAAGACCTTTTATCTCTCTACCAGAGCTGTCCTTTTGTTGTACCAGTTCATAAAGGCTGAAGTAGTCAGGCTGAAAAAGAGATACACCACCATGATCAAAGCAATTCCTTCAATTGCTTGTCCTGTCTGATTGATAGTGGTGTTGGCCACGGAAACGAAGTCCGGAAAGCCGATGGCAACAGCTAAAGAACTGTTCTTGGTCACATTCAACATCTGGCTGGTGAGTGGTGGAATGATCACCCTGAGGGCCTGAGGTAAGATGACTAACCGTAGGACTTGGCCGCGTTTCAAACCCATAGACATGGCGGCCTCCACTTGACCGCGACTTATCGCCTGGATTCCTGCACGGACAATTTCAGCCACGAAGGCAGAAGTATACAGCACCAACCCCAATAAAAGGGCTGCGAATTCAGGACTTAGAGTGATGCCACCTTGAAAGTTGAAGCCTCTGAGTTCGGGGATACTCATCTTCAGGGGTGCACCGCCGAGCAACCAGGCCGCAACAGACAAGCTCACGAGAATGGCCCCGGAGACCAGAAACACAGGAAAAGGCTGCCCTGTTTTTTCCTGTCGCCTTATTGCCCAGCGCCGCAGCAGCCAGACCGCCACACAACCAGCCACAAAGGCCAGAGCCATGTAACCGTGAGCCGGGTGCGCTTCGGGAACAGCAAGAATCAGGCCGCGATTACACAAATATGCGCCGGTGAAAGGGTTCAGGGCCTGGCGGGGGGGTGGAAAGACTTCATAAAAGACAACGTACCAGAAAAACAAATGCAGGAGCACCGGGATGTCCTGCATGACTTCTATATAGATGACTGCCAGTTTAGCCACCAGCCAGTTGGCGGACAGACGAGCTATCCCAATGAAAGTGCCGAGGATAGTAGTTAGAATAATTCCTATAAAGGATACCTTTAGGGTGTTTAAGACACCAACTAGGAGAGCGCGGGCATAATTGTCCGCCGCTGAATAAGGAATGGGGGATTCACCGATTTCGAAGGAGGCCTCTTTCGAAAAAAAACCGAAACCGGTGGCGATGTTTTGTCTTTCCAGATTTGCCAGGGTATTGGTAAAGAGATAATAACCCAACATCCCCACCATGCCCAGCACTACCACTTGGTAGATGATGGCCCTTTTGGTGGGATCATGCCAAAATGGAATCTTGGCTGGTGCTGCGATTTCCGTCGAATCCGTAACTTCTTGTACCACAGTCAGACTCTGGCTAAAACCTCAGAAGTCGGCTCAAAGTTTATGGCCGACTGCCAATGCTTGCTAAGTCGATAAAGTAGGCGCCCCCATAAGGGGGCACCTTGCAAGCGGCCTATCTGATGGGTGCGGCGTACATCAAGCCACCTTTAGTCCACAGAGCATTCAGACCGCGCTCAAGTCCGAGCTGGGTGTGGACCCCCACATTACGCTCGAAAATTTCGCCGTAGTTCCCCACCTGTTTGATGATGTTGTAAGCCCATTTATCATCCAGACCAAGGTTTTTACCCATGCCGGGGGTAACCCCCAAAAAACGCTGGATCTTGGGGTTCGAGCTCTTGAGCGTTTTGTCCACGTTTTTCGAATTGATACCCATTTCCTCAGCATTTATCAGAGCCATCACCGTCCAGTTGACAATATCATACCATTCATCGTCACCGTGGCGGACCACCGGGCAGAGAGGCTCCTTGGAAATAATCTGAGGCAGAAGCACGTGTTCGTCGGGGTTGGGGGCCACGGACCGGTGAGCGGCCAATTGCGACATGTCCGAGGTCAAGACATCACAGCGCCCGGCAAAATAGGCTTTGGAAAGCTCGGCTGTCTGTTCAATCACAACCGGTTTCCACTTAATGCCGTTCGCTCTGAAAAAATCCGCCGCATTCATCTCGGTTGTCGTACCCGGCAGAACGCATACTGTGGCGCCATGGAGTTCGATAGCACTGCTAATGCGCAGTTTTTTCCATACCAAGAATCCCTGACCATCATAATAGTTAACATGGGCAAAATTTAGACCGTTAGCGGTTGAACGAGTCAAGGTCTGAGTGGTATTACGGCACAGAACATCAATTTCTTTCGCCTGCAGAGCGGGTAAACGCTGCACTGCTGTAAGTGGCACAAATTTTACTTTGTTAGCGTCACCCAACACCGCAGCGGCAATGGCTCGCGCCGTATCCACATCAAGGCCGCGCCACACACCCTTTTCGTCTGGCATGCTAAAACCAAACACACCGCCGTTTACACCGGCTATAAGTTCTCCTCTTTTCTTTACAGCCTTCAAGGTTTCACCGGCCATAGCCACACCCGCCGTGGCGAGGGCCAATACCGCCACTGCCACAACGCATAGCTTGAAAAGTTTCATCTCTTCCTCCTCCCTCCATAATTTACTGATTAGCTACTAGGATCGCACAAAGGCAATCCTCCTTTATTCACCAAACCTGTTTTTTTAGGTTGAGACAGCTCCACCACCGAATAGGATGCTGAACAGGGATCGGGCGATGCTACGTCAATGGATTGAACCTTGCACAAAAATCGATGAGAAATTAGATGACTTTCCATACCACAAAGTCCCCATGTTTTTCAAGCGAAGACATGACCTTATCTTTTAGCAACCAAACAGATCACAAAGTGCTTGAACCCTTTTTGTAGACGGATACTTACGCGGGCCTGAGCCAGAGGTAACGCTCGCTCAGTACATTAGTTGGTTTGCCCCGCGTGGAGCGGTTTACTTATTTGAAAGGAGTCATAGAGAGGAATGTTAAAAATCGGCTTTCGGTGCCCAAACCTGCTGACCGAATCGATTGCCGACCTCTAGTAATTACATAAAGCCAGGTGCCCCTGCAAAGGGGCACCTGGCAAGCGGATTACCTGAAGGGTGGTGAAAACATTAAACCACCGTTCAGCCACAGGGCGTTGAGGCCGCGCTGGAGCCCGAGGGCGGTGTTGATCCCCACATTACGCTCATAGATTTCGCTGTAGTTCCCCACCTGCTTGATAATATTGTATGCCCACTTGTCGTCAAGGCCAAGGTTCTTTCCCAATCCGGGGATTACCCCTAGAAAACGTTGGACCCTGGGGTTCTGGCTCTTGAGCTTTATATCCACGTTATTGGAATTTATGCCAAGTTCCTCCGCTTGGATTAGTGCGGAAACAGTCCAGAAAACAATATCATACCACTGGTCGTCACCGTGACGGACCACCGGGGCCAGAGGCTCCTTGGAAATGACTATGGGTAAAAGCACATATTCGGCGGGATTGGGGGCAACCGCTCTATGGGCGGCCAACTGAGAAAGATCCGAGGTCAGGATGTCACAGCGCCCGGCAAAAAAGGCCTTGGCAAGTTCCGCAGTATTTTCAATCACAACCGGTCTCCACCTCATGTTGTTTGCCCTGTAAAAATCCGCCACATTCATTTCGGTCGTAGTGCCAGGCAGGACGCAAATTGTGGCGCCATCCATGTCTTTTGCGGTCTTAAGGTTCAGATTCTTCTTCACCAAAAATCCTTGCCCATCGTAAAAGTTGACCTGGGTGAAATTCAGACCGTTGGCGGTTTCGCGAGTCAAGGTCCGAGTGGTATTGCGGCACAGTACATCAATTTCTTTCGCCTGCAGAGCGGGTAAACGCTGCACTGCTGTAAGGGGCACATATTTTACTTTGTTAGCGTCACCCAACACCGCAGCGGCAACGGCCCGGGCCGTATCAACATCAAGGCCTTTCCACACACCCTTCTCGTCCGGCATGCTAAAACCAAAGACACCACCGTTTACACCGGCGATGACGTATCCTCTTTTCTTTACAGCGTTTAGGGTTTCACCGGCCAACGCCAACCCAGCAGTGGCGATCACTACCACCGCTAATGCCACAACGAACAACTTGAAAAATCTCATCTTTTACTCCTCCTAAACATTTACAGATTACCTAATCGGATCGCCCAGAGACAATCCAGCCATATCCATCCGAGTTTGTTCCCAAGAGTGAAACAGCTTCGCCACCGAACATACTTTTGCGAGAGGATTATGAGATGGTACATCAGCGAAAAAATGAACCCTCATGTCAATGGACGAGAGTGAAGCTAAGCTTGAATACCACAAAGGGGGTATGCTTTTCAAGCGTAGAGATTGTAGGGGCCTGGGCCTGGATGTGGGCTATCTTTAAAAGGTGTTCGTTACTGCTCTCTCAGGGCAGCGATAAGCTCTCGAACCATTTCCTTACCGTCGCCATAGAGCATGAGAGCGTTGGAAGCGGCAAAGAGTGGGTTGGGGATGCCGGCAAAGCCGGGGCTCAAACTGCGTTTAATGATCATCACGGTTTGAGCTTTATCCACATCGAGGATAGGCATACCATAGATGGGGCTCGTTGTGTCCTCGCGTGCCGAGGGGTTGACCACATCGTTGGCACCAATAACCAGTGCGATGTCAGCCTCGGGGAAGCTATCATTAATCTGCTCCAAAGCAAAGAGCTGGTCGTAGGGCACGTCGGCTTCTGCCAGCAGCACGTTCATATGACCGGGCATACGACCCGCAACAGGATGGATGGCGTATCGTACTTCCGCGCCCCGCTCCTGGAGCAGATTGGCTAGATCGCGCACCGTATGTTGCGCTTGGGCCACCGCCATGCCGTAACCGGGCACGATGATCACCAAGCGGGCCGTTTCAAAGATCATTGCCGCCTCTTCAGCACTGGCACTCTTGACTTTTCCTTGGTAGACTTCATCAGCTGAGGCTGTCTCTGCAGTGGGACCCAGGGTGCCGAAGAGAACGTGACTCAGAGACCGATTCATAGCCTTACACATAATGTTGGTCAGGATAAGGCCTGAGGCACCCACCAGAGAACCGGCAATGATGAGGACGTTGTTACCAAGTACGAAACCAGTGGCAGCTGCTGCCAGACCTGAATAAGAATTGAGCAAGGCGATGACCACCGGCATATCAGCGCCACCGATGGGTACGGTAAGCATCACACCCAGTACCGAGGCCACAGCAACGAGCACCCAGTAAGCCCAGATTGCCGCAGGGTTAGTCACTATGTAGGCAGCCAGCGCCAAAGACGCCAGGAAGAGGCTGGTATTGATCCCTTTCTGAAGAACGTCGCTCATGGGTTGCCAGCGGAGCACCCCTTGCAACTTGGCCCAGGCTACCATGCTGCCCGTGAAAGTGGCTGCGCCAATGATGCCGCTGGCCGTACTGGCCACGTAGAGCTGGATGGGCGGCACGTTGGTCAGGTCACCCGGGGCGATCAACGCGGTGGCGGCTACCAAGGCTGAGGCACCCCCACCGAAGCCGTTGAAAGCAGCAACCATCTGGGGCATGGCGGTCATTTGCACCGTGATCGCCAGGTAGGCTCCGATAGCCGCGCCCACGACCAGACCAAGGATGATCAGTTGAAAGGTGAGGATGTGCTGGTCCAGCAGCGTAGCAAGGATCGCAAGGAGCATACCGGAGGCACCGAGCAAGTTGCCGCGTGGTGCCGTGCGTGGCGAGGTCAGACCCTTGAGTCCAAAAATGAAACAAATCGCGGCCACCAGATAGATAACGTTGATAAAGTTCGTTCCCACGTATCAGCTCTTTTTCTTTTTAAACATCAGCAACATTCGGTTTGTGACCAGGAAACCGCCCACCACGTTGATGGTCGCCATGATAACCGCGCCAACTCCGAGCACGGCGGCGATGACAGGTTCTTTGGATCCAGCTGCAACAATGGCCCCAACCACCGTGATGCCCGAGATGGCGTTGGAGCCCGACATTAGCGGGGTGTGCAGCGTGGGTGGCACCTTGGTGATCACCTCGAATCCCACAAAGATGGCCAAAACGAAGACAGTAATGGAGATTATGAAAACTTCCATAGGATTACTTTTCCTTCTCGAGCGCACTTAGGACCGCTTCATGGACCAGTTGACCTCCATGGGCGACCATAGCGCCTTTGGTTATTTCGTCCTCCATATCGAGCTCCAGTTTGCCCTCCTTGATCATGTGCAATAGAAAGGTGGAGATGTTTTTGGCGTACATCTGGCTGGCGTGCACGGGCACTTCCGCCGGCAGATTGACGGGACCGATCACTATGACACCCTGGTGAACAATCTTTTCTCCTGGTTTGGTAACAGCGCAGTTGCCGCCCTTTTCTGCGGCCAGATCTATGATGACAGAACCGGTCCGCATTCCGGCGACCACTTCCTCGGAAATGAGCACCGGGGATTTCTTTCCAGGAACCGCGGCGGTGGTGATGACCACATCAGAGTTCTTGATCCGCTCCGCCATGAGCTCTTGCTGGCGCCGATAGAAATCTTCTGACTGGGCGGTGGCATAACCCCCTGCATCTTGGGCTTCCTCGGTTTCCAATTCCAATTGGACAAACTTGGCCCCCAGACTCTCCACCTCTTCTTTTACCGCAGGACGAATGTCGAATGCCTCCACCACCGCACCAAGGCGGCGAGCGGTGGCAATCGCCTGGAGCCCAGCCACACCGGCCCCCAGGACAAAGACACGCGCTGGGGTGATGGTTCCCGCTGCTGTCATGAACATGGGAAAGAGCTTGGGTGAAGCATCTGCTGCGGCCAACACTGCTTTGTAGCCGGCTATGGTGGCCATGGAACTGAGCGCATCCATACTCTGGGCTCGAGTGGTACGCGGCATGAGTTCCATGGAGAAGACTGTGAGCTTGCGAGCGGCCAGCTCCTTCATGACAGCCGGTTCAGCCAGCGGCTCGAGGAAGGCGATAAGCGTAGCGCCTTCTTTTAGGGCATCCAGGTCTGCAGCTGGGAAATCGGGATGGGAGCCAGGGCCCCGGACCATGAGAACAATATCTGCCTGAGAAAGAAGACGATGACGATCTGGTTCCACTCGGGCGCCTTGGGCTTCAAAATCTGCATCTTTAATGTTGGCACCCTCGCCAGCCCCAGCCTCAACGATCACCTCCAACCCTGCCTTGGTCAGGGCTGGAACCGTCTGGGAGTTGAGAGCGATTCTCTTTTCGCCTGGAAAGGTTTCTTTGGGGACGGCAACGATCATAGTGATTGTACCTGAAGCCGGTAAAGGCCGATTTGAGCAGTCTTTGAAAATAGTAGGATTTGTTAAAACGGTCAACCCTTAAGTTGGGCAGAAGTTTCCCCAAAAATTTCATTTTCCAACCGAGGCATAGGGGAAGGCTACTCCACAACGAGCAATTCGCGCCATTTTGTGGCAGTGTCCCAGTTAGGAAAGCACCAAATCTTCATGCAGACCCTTACCGGGCGGAGATGTGCACAGAAAGGTTGCTCAGATGCTCGTTGTTTCGCAGCCAGCCCCTATGCCTTTGCTGGTGTCTCTTCTGAGTGACTGCGGAAGGTCTGTGTCACTTCCCCGGCTGTGTCTGGGGGAGCCCCTGGCCCCGTTCCGCAGGAACGGGGAACAGGGAGGGGGTGCCTTCCCCCGGTCACAGCCGGGCTTGAAGTTCCCAGACCGTGAGCTTCGGAACGAAAGAAGAGACACCAGGAAAGCATTTTTATTTTAAAAGCAGGGCAAACTGGCTCCTAACCTCAGTCGCCAAGCATCAATTATCAATTTTTGAGGAAACTTCTATTAAGTTCGTCGATTCAACGTTTTTTTCTTTGAAGTTACCAATAGTTAAGAGTTTCATAAGGAATCAACTGACTGCCTGCTGGAGCATCGGCCTAAATGCTGGAGGGTTGATTTAATGGTTTAATAGCAAGACAGGGAATCGGGGGTTAATTGCATCTGCCTTTCTTAACGAAATCGTGGAAGGAAATCTTAGTTTCATAGCACTTGTGATGGATGTAGTTCAGCAGGGCCGAGAACTGAGGCGCGGGCATGAAGCCGGGAAAAAATGTTATGGGTTTACCCCCGGATTCCAGGAAGACAAGGGAGGGAAAAGAGGTTATGCCGAAAGAGCGGGTTAGCTCCACATTTGACATGGAATTTCCATTGTACTTGATTTGATTCTTCTGGTTTTCGGCGTCGAGACGAATGTATACGAACTTGTCTGAAAGGATTCTAGCCACGTTCTCGTTTTGTATGGTTTCCTTCTGAAACTTTTTGCAGTACACGCACCATTCCGCATAGAATTCTACAAAGATTGGCTTATTCTCAGTCTTTGCCTTGGCAAGGCCGTCATTAAAGTCGAGCCATTTAGTGCGCAATCGTTCTTGCCGCTGAGATGAAGCAGGAGTGCTCCTGGACTGCAGTGCCTCACTCTCCTCCCTCGAACAAGATACACCAATAACCAGGAAGGCCAGCCCGAAAATAAAAAGGAGGAGCAAACGGTGTTTGTTCATGGTCTTCTTACTTAGTTTAAGTTTACTTTGCAAAACCGTATATAAGATCCAAGATAAGAAGAAAATCAGCGGTTGCAAGCAACTCAGAGTTAAAATCAGCTATTTTAAATAATTGTTCTCTCGAAGATGCCGCTGCAGATCGATGCTAACGGTCAGAACTGACCCTTACCATATAGTGCGAGGATTCCTTGGGAGGCCACATCTGGAATGATCAGTTCCAGACCTTCATAGCGCGGCAGTATCTGGCTGAAGCCATAGACCAGATAAAGTGAGTTTGCTTTGGCCTCTTCAGCTATCTTGGCGCCAAATAGGTCGTGAAGGGTTATGTAGGTGTAAAAGAGGTCGATGTCCTCAAATCGGAGGTTGATTGTGCTTTCTATTTTTTCGTAAGTGGCAGCCTCTAGGGAGTTGCCCTGAAAAAGATCGATGTTATCTGATGGTTGTATCAGGTTTTCACTCTGGAGTTCGTGGGTGAGTTCTTCTTTTCTCGGATTGAATTCGGCAAGTATCTCCGGGTCAATTTCGATGCCCACAGAGTGCTTGACAAAATAGCTCATCAACACATTTACTCTACCGTCAGCACAGCCCAGGTCTAAAAATATGGTGTTTTGGGGATTTATAAAGCCATGGGCCGCCAGCTCCTCAATACACCTGCCAAGCTTTACCAGATCGGTGGATTTCCGATAACCTTCATGACCCACATACCCGACTTTGTAACCGTTGTAGAAGCTGGCGATGCGGTCTAATGTCTGTCGCAAACGGTGGTTCTCCATAGGCTCAATTTTCAGGGAATGTTGGAATGATGGAATAGTGGGAACATCATTTTCCTGTGCATTTTGCCAATATTCCAATATTCCATTCTTCCAGTATTCCATCTAGGGCGAAGCCCTAAGTCGCTTCTTGATCTCCTCGTGAAGTAGAAACTGGGTTTCCAATTCCTCTCCCGCACTCTCTTGCAGCCTGATAAGCTCATGATGAGCCAATTTTTTTTGTAATTTGTCACAAATGTAGTTGACGCACAAGACATGGCGGGCAGTCAACGTACAACCATTTTTTCCCAAAAAGGTGCAGCTGTTATCGCTTCGCACCAGAGTCGGCAAAGAGATTCCCAGGAGAAGATTTATCAGCAAGTCCACGACATCATATCTATTTTCTATGCCCGCGCCGCAGCAGCTTCCTCCTTCCTCCTCTTCGCAACGCTTGCACTCGGCAACCAAGCCAATCTCCAGCATGATGTTCTTGGTATTTTCTATATCGCTTTCCAGCTTTCTTAGGAGTGCATTGATGTTGGGGTCTTGTTTGAGTGAATCACCCCAAGTGAGATGGAGGCTGTGGGCCTGCTCAATCTTTTTCTGTATGGGTGAGCAGGCTGGCTGACTTTCGGGTTGTTTCCGCATGAGATTTTACTCGATCCTTTTTGCTGGGATTGTCAAGATAACCTACTCGGCTCAATTTTCAAAAGTTTTTCTCAGAGACATCAGGAGACTTCCGTGGCACCTTGTTGTCGTAATCGTTCCCTTTTGATTCCTTCTCCGTTGACTTCCGTTTTCTCTATATTATTATCTTAATAACATAGCTACGGGTAGGCTAGCCCCACTTAAAGCGTCCATCTATATGTCTAAATCTGAAGGATTATCGTATGAAATCGACCAGATGGAAGAGGGTCACCATCATCCTCGCTGTATTGGCAGTGGTTGTCATCGCGGCCGTTATCATCATTCCCAAGTTTCTGGACCTTAATCGCTACAACGGCCTGATAACCTCTGAACTGGAGAAGGCCATGGGGGGAGAGGTAACCCTCGGCCATCTCTCTTGGGGTATCACGAACGGTGTCTGGCTAGAGGCGGACAGATTTGCCGTGCAGGGAGCCACGGTCTTTCCTGGCGACATGGACCTCTCTCGCATCTATGCCAAGGTGTCAATTCTTCCTCTACTGTCCAAGAGAGTGGTGGTGGATAGGTTGGTTTTGGAGAGCCCTGTGGTAGCGGTCAGGCTTGCTCCCTCCACGGTTCAGGAGAAGAAGACTGCGTCCAAGCCGGACAGCGCACTACGCACCGCAGGTGATCCCACATCAACTGCTGACAAAAAGGGCTCGGCCAGCTCACCGCTACCCATGGAGATACGCATTCAAGAGCTCAATATAGAGAAGGGGCGCATTAGCTTGGAAGATTCTTTGACACTGGCGGGTCAGAAAGTGGTGCGTCTCTTTAGGGATGTGGAAATAGAAGCCACAAACTTGGCGCCTGGCAAGAAAATAGATTTCCAGCTTTCTCTGCGGGATGAGATCAAACCCGGCTTGGGATCGCTGAAAGGCCAGGGAACCTTCACTGGGCTCACCGAAGCGCTCACCATTGAAAAACCTGAATTGAAACTGAAAGCTTCACTGTCAGCGCTGGATACGGCGATGATCAAACCGTATTTGAAAAACAGTCCGCTGGCGCAGAGAGTGGGTGGCAGCATTTCTCTCACTATGAATTATCAGGGCGACCTGGGACAGCATTTCAGTGCCGATGGAGACATGGACCTCACTCAGTTCACTTACACTGATCCTCACATTTGGGAGAAGGCGATTCCAGGTGCAGAGACCAAAATTACCTATCAACTGGTGATTGATCCGGAGCAGATCAACATAAAAGAATTAAAGGTAAACCTTGGTAACATTTCACTTAACGCGAAGGCCCTTTTGCAGGATTGGCGAAAAAAGCCAGTTGTCAAAAATGGCGTCTTTTCAGCCGACGTGCCCCTTGTAGAGGTAATCCCATTTATCCCCTGGAAAGAACTGGGTGACAAGACGGGTGTCATTCGGCAAGCCCTCGCCGGCGGCGGCAACGTCGTTATAGAAAAAGCAGTCCTTCCTGAACTTGCCCTCACAGAACTACCTGCCAAGCCCGAAGCCCTTCTGCCCGGAGTCGACGCGTCGATCAAGGTAGCTGATATTTCGGTGGCAATCTCGCCGCAATTACCCGAACTGGAAAATATTACAGGCAACGTGCGGTTAAGAAAGGGCGTACTAACCGCCTCTGACATACTGGCCCGAATGGGTCCCCTGACGCTACCCACCATGGAAGTTCGTGCCACCAACCTTACGGGTAAGCCCAAGGTGTCAGCCGCGGCAAAGGGGCCTATGAAATTAATTCCTAGCAAAGATGCGGATGTGGAAAAACTCCTGAAGCAGTATGGTCTCAGGAGCCTTTCAGGGAATGCGGAGGTTGACCTCCGCGCTGATTATGACCAAACCAAGCCGCAGCAATGGGATGCCAGCGGCTCTCTGATACTGGAAGGGATAAAGGGTGTGAGCCATCCGGCAGGTGTGCGTCTTGATGATCTCAAAGGGCAGTTGACATTGAAGCGCCAGAAGACCCTGGAGATCACCGTAAAGGGCCTCATGGCGCAGATCAATCAAGGGGTCATAGGCCTTGAGGGCAAGTTTTCGGGAGGTGGAACACCACGATGGGTGGTTGATGCGAAGGCCAGAACAGAAGGTCTTAATCTAACGGATTTAAGTAGTCTGTTTCGTCCACTGGAGGATCTTGAGTTAGCCGGTAAATTGGACATGAATATCGATGTCCACTACCTGCATGGACAACCCGCTAAGAGTCGGCTAAACGGGACAGTAAGTACCCGTGGTTTAGGTCTCAGACTGGCCGCGCAGGACATTACCGTATCGGGGGGCAATGGTGAGCTCGAGCTCGCGGGAAACAGCGCCTTCATAAAAGATATGACCTTCCTTGCAAATGATCAAAAGTTAAGCGTGTCGGGACAAGTTACTGATTTTCAGCAGCCAACGGCACAACTCCAGATGAAATCCCCAAATCTGAACTTAGACCGTCTGCTACCACCTGGTAAAGAAGATCGAACCGGGTCGAAAGCCGGTCCAACGGACCCGGCCAAGCAAGGAGGCAGACCCAAAGCGAACGAGCCTGCACAAGAAAAAGGAGGCAAAGCTGAACTCCCGTCAGTCCTTCGTGACCTCAGCGCGAAACTTCAGGCCGATGCCAGCCGGGGACAATATCGGCGACAAAATTTCCAAGATCTCAAATTCACCGCACAGTACGAACGTGGTGTGCTTAAAAGCCATGAATTTGACATCCGTATTGCTGGCGGGCGCATTCAAACCAGAGGATCTGCCGACCTTCGTAACCTGGAGCGGATTCCATTTGCAGTGCAATCAGCTGTTACCGCCGTGCACCTGGAGTCGATCGCGCCACTGCTTGGTATTGATAAGTTATCTGTCCACGGGCCTATCACCCTGACAGGGCAGTTTCAA
Source organism: Syntrophobacterales bacterium (assembly GCA_050124835.1). Classification (GTDB taxonomy): domain Bacteria; phylum Desulfobacterota; class Syntrophobacteria; order BM002; family BM002; genus BM002. The sequence continues at coordinate 16,226 of JASFEM010000018.1, forward strand.
GGCAGAACTGGGAGTAAATCACAATTACTTGGCAGTTTACGTGGCGATCTCAGGGCAGCGGCGGGTCCAGGCCGGATATACAAACTCAGTCCCGCTGGGGAGGCTCTATTCCAACTCCTCAGTTTCATTAACCTCAAGGGAATCTTTGCTGGAAGGATTATCGGCGATGCCGGCAGCAAGGGAATCCCCTACGATTCCCTTAATACGCAAACGTCCTTTCAAGAGGGCAACATGAGCGTCAACGAACTTCTTCTGGTAACTCCCGCCCTGGAACTGGATGCTAAAGGCAAGGTGGATCTCGTGCAGCAGCAGCTGAACATGATGGCGCAGGTAAAAACTCTCGGCACCGCGGAGTCGGTTTTAGGCCTGGTGCCAGTGTTGGGGAAAGCTGCCGCAACTCTGACCGAAATCTACCTGAACCTAGAAGGTCCTATAGAGAAGCCCAAGATCAGCGTCCGCCCCGGCGCAAAACTCAAACAAACAGGGAAACACACAACTCAGGAAGGCAAGAAGACCGCTGATGACATGATCAGGGGTATCGGCAAGGGGCTTGAAAAAATCCTCGGAAAGTAAATAAAGGGGGACGGTCATGACCGTCCCCCTTTTGTCTTAATGAGCGAGCGGAGCACCTTCAGATTCTTTTTGTCTTCTTTAAGATCTTTTCCTTTAGGGGTTTCCAGAACCATAGGGTGTCGCTGGAACTTTCCATCGTTTAGCAAGAGCCTAAACCCTTCCAACCCTATCTTGCCTTTTCCTATGTGTTCGTGGCGATCAACCCGAGAGCCGAGTGGCTGCTTGGAGTCATTGATATGGAAGAATTTAAGCCGATGGAGGCCGATGATCTGGTCAAAGCTGGCGAAGGTATGGGCATAAGTCTCGTGGGTGCGGATATCGTAGCCTGCGGCGAAGGCGTGGGAGGTGTCAAAGCAAACCCCCAGAGCATCGCCGTGTTGAGAGTTGCTGAGGATGTAGGCGATCTCCTCGAAGCTGGAGCCGAGGTTTGTGCCCTGTCCGGCGGTGGTTTCGATTAACACACTCACCGTGGAGGTTTTTGAAAGGGCTATGGCGCGATCCAGGTTGCGGATGAATTGATCGAGGCCGGTTTCCAAACCCTGCCCTAAGTGTGAGCCTGGATGAGTGATCAAGAAGGGAATTCCCAGGGCGGCTGCACGGTGTAGCTCGTCAGCAAAACCGGTTACTGATTTTTCAAGAATTAGCGGGTCCGTAGCTGCGAGGTTGATGAGGTAGGAGTCGTGAGCCGCCACTGGCATTCGGCCACTCTCTTCCCAGTGCTTGCGGAACAGAGCCACCATTTCCCGATTGAGTGGGGGGGTTTGCCACTGACGCTGGTTTTTGGTGAAGATTTGCAGGGCTCTACCCTGAACCTTTTTAATTCGAGTGAACGCCAGGTGCAACCCACCAGCAATAGACATGTGGGCACCTAGAAGGGGCACAGAAGCCTCCGATCAACGTTTAGGTCACTGACTGAGAGAAAATACCGACGGCAACATCCCTACTATACCGTGAAGGGTGTCAGTGAAGACAGCTAATTTATCCAAGCCTGCATATGGGTGCAAGAAAAGTTATTCTCGATAGAAAGTAAAAAACCACTTGACTTGGTGAACGAAATTATTTTAGTATACGTTTAAATACTTAATTGGATTTGTTTATGAAACAGGCGGCTGAGCTCTTCAAGTTACTTTCCGTGGATAAGCGCATCGAGATCATCGAGCGCCTCAAATGCGGTCCGATGACAGTCAATGGCCTGGCTGAAAAGCTGGGGGTTACGGCCAGTGCGGTGTCACAACACCTTCGGGTGTTAAAAGCTGCTGGTCTGGTCACCAATGAGAGAAAAGGCTATTTCATCCACTATTCACTTAATGAAGAGGCGTTGGAAGCCTGCCGCAAGAGGCTCAATCGAATCTGCACTTGTGGATGCATAGAGGTGCTTTCCGAGAAAAGCTGAATGATTAGCTCATATATTTTTTGTTGAACTATTTAAGTAAATGCGAAAATACTTAAAGAAAGGAGGTGAGTCATTATGTGTCAGATTCAGTCAGCACCCTGGAAAATGGGGCACGGTTTGGGATGCACCTGCGGCTGCTGCGGCTGTGGTTGCGGAACTTGGCCGAGACACTTTATCGCGCCGGTCGAGGAAAAGGAAATGCTGGAGAGATATAGACATTCCTTAGAAAAGGAACTTGCGGGCTCGGACGAACGTCTAAAAAAACTTGAGGTTTGCTCGAAGTAGTTTGGTGAGGATGGAAGAGTCTGGGGCAGTTATGCGCCAGACTCTTCCATAGTTTCAAAGCTCCATTCCAGGCCAGCTTTCCATTGGCTCGGTGGAGCGGACAACGTGCATTCCAGCATCAGCAAATCTTTGAAACGCCGCAGCCGCTTCATCCGTATAGTCTACAACTTCTGGGATGACCACTGGAGAGGAGCAATCGTCCAAAAGATAAACTTTCTCAGCCAACTTTCTGACCGAGGTAAGGATCTCACTCAACAGATCGTCGATGGTCCAGGCAACACAGTGACTCTTAGCCTCTCCTGCGATAATGACGGCATCAAATTCCAGTAGCTTTTTAATGAACCTGGTGTTTTTTTCCGCAATCTTGGCACCATCCGCGTCCTCTAATACCTCCGGGCTAAGAACCGAATAGTTTTCCGTGAAAGGATTACCTCCTTTGACCTGAAAGTCCGGCTGGCTGTAGCGAGCAATACTGTGAAAGAAGATGGCTTCCTCAACCGATGACACCAGGGCATGACCGATTCCGCCAAGCATGGCATGGTATGGCCATATGGTGAGGTCATATTTTCCACCTTTCCTCAATTTATGAGTATAGTGCTGCAGATATTCTTGGCCGTAAGCCTCGTCGATCTGCAAACTTGGCGAAAGTTCAGGGTTAAACTTCCAGACACCTTGCTCAATATCTTCTGGAGAGACGAGTGTATAAGGCTCTGGGTGTTCACCCTTGTCGTTGACCAGGAAGATGGAGTGAAAGATCTGCATTGCCTGATGCGTATCCATTGTCGGGCATATTTCAGTAATCACATCAAGATTGCGATAGATAAATTCACAGATCCTGCGATTGTCATCCACCGCTCCTGTTCCTGATCGTCCACCCACGTACAATTCGAACTCGGGGATGCAGAACGTATTTTGTACATCAACTAGCATTAAGGAAATTCGGTATGCATCACGGGAGGCCGGAAGTATCTTATGTTGCCTAGCCCATTTTTTAGCTTGCTCGGCGCGTTCTTGGTAGGGGACCTTCCACACCTCACTCACTTTTTCTGACTTAAAGTGAGGTGGGATAGGAAGTTGTTCTCTTGCCATGAATTCTCTCTCTTTTTGCTTCATAATATCTTCATACTTGCCATATACAGTATAATACCACTCATAAATCGAGACGATCTCAAGCTGCTAGCAATCAGCCCAAATCGGCAATCTCCAATCTGAAATCTAAAATCTGCAGTCTCCTCCTAATCCCACTTGCGCAGATCTCGTATAAGCTTGTCAGGTTCTTTGATGTCACTTTCGTTGACAAAGGCCAGATCAGCTCTGAGCTTTAAAACGCTGCGGATTTTCTCCCGGAGATTAGAGGCCAGTCCTTCAGGGGAGGAACCTAGGACCACTCGAAGCGTAAGCCTATCTCGGTTTTGCTCTCGCTCCACAATTGCCTGAGCCGCCTGAATTTCCGGAAAAGCAGCTATCACCTCCTGTACCTGGGAGGGATGGATAAACATGCCTCGTACCTTGGTCACCTGATCCACCCTTCCTACGAGTTTCATAAGACGAGGAGAGCTGCGGCCGCAGGCACACGGTCCCTCCTCGTAATAGGAAAGATCTCCAGTGCCAAAGCGAATCAAGGGATAGACGGGATTTTCAAGCAACGTCACTACTACCTCACCAACTTGCCCTGCCCCTAGTTGCTTGCCGGTTTCAGGGTCCACCACCTCTACAACTCGGTAGTCAGCGAAGTGCATTCCATTCTTTTCGCCGCACTCGTAACCGATTGCCCCAACATCCGCAGTGGCGATGAACTGGCGAACGACAATACCATAGTCTTCTTCCAGCCGTCGGCGGCTGACATCGGTGAGCATTTCCCCCGCAGTGACCGCAATTTCAAGATGAAAGTCCTTGCGAAAATCCTTTCCATCTTGTTCTGCTCGTTCAATGATGGCCTGGAGAAAACTGGGGACTCCTACGTAACCGGTGAGCTGGAGCTCAGCCATGAGCTGAACCTGAGTTTCAGTGTTGCCCACACCACCGGGAACTACGGTGCAGCCAATACCGCTCAAGGCCTCATCGCACATGAGCCCGCCCGGGGTCAAATGGTAAGAGAAGGTATTCAGCACCCTGTCTCCGGGACGGAAACCGGTATTGAAGAAAACCCCCTGCAACCGCCAGTAGTCAACTTGATGCCCCTCGGGGTCAAAAATGGCTCCGGGAGAAGTATAGATTCGGCGGAGTTTGGCCGGCTCCACTCCCAGGAAGCCACCAAAAGGGGGGGAGGCTTGCTGGAGTTGACGCATTTGGGCTTTTGGGGTGATGCTTATTGTCTGCAAATCCTCAAAGGAGCGAATGTCGGTGGGGCCCACTCCTGCTTCCTGCAATTTCTTTCGCATGGCGGGGGCTTCTTGAAAAGCTGTCATCACTGCCCGCTGTAGTTGATTTTCCAGGATGCGTTTTTTCTCATCCCAAGGAAGCGTTTCTAGCTGTTCATCATAATAGCCACGTAAGCGCTCATCTTTGCTCATTGTCTATTCCTCATTCGAATCTGCAATGTGGAATCTTAAATCTGAAATCACTGGGCTCCATTATTCCAGCTGACTCTCTTGTTTCTTCACTCAAACTCTGTCAATTCCTTTTGGCGAATTTCCTTGCTGACCAGATCCTGGAGTGCCTGAAGCCGGGAGGTTATATCCACTGGATAGTTCGGATTTCCTCGCAGATCCTTATAGATTTCAGGTAGTTGCAAGAATTCCTTGCGGAAGCGCAGCTGAATCTCCGCCAATGGCTCCGATTCTAGTAGCCGCTTTCCTTCTTTCATGACCGGCATGAGGAGTGGTTCAGCATCAGTGACAGACTCGTCGCCCAAACCAATAAGGTCTCGTTTGAATAGCCCCTGGTCATCCCGATGGCGAAAGACTTGCTTGGGACCCGCTAAGGATACCTTGCCGCTGCTCAGCTTCAGGACTGGCCTGCCGTTGTACTCGACCATTTTGTAGGCCATGTTGAGGTAGGGGGCGTCAGCAGAAACTCCCAATCTGGTGCCCACGCCGAAAGCATCAATCTGAGCGCCGGCCGCAAGCATCTTCTGGATTTTGAATTCATCGAAGCCGCCGCTGGCAAAAATCCGGACTTCTGGAAACCCTGATTGATCAAATATTTCACGAACTTGCTTGCTGAGCTGAACCATGTCGCCGCTGTCCAACCGGACAGCTCGAAGGGTTTTGCCGGCCTTTCGCATGTCCTGGGCTACGGTGACCGCCTTGCGGGCACCGGCAAGCGTGTCATAGGTATCGATGAGCAGGACAGTATTGTCTGGAAAGGACTTGGCAAAAGCGCGGAAGGAATCAATTTCTTGGTCGAAAGTCTCCACGTAAGAATGGGCCATGGTACCATAGATGGGCAAACCGTAAAATTTACCAGCCTGGACATTACTCGTGCCGATAAAACCGCCAATATAGCTGGCCCTGGCTACCATGAGGCCCGCATCCATTCCATGCGTACGCCGCAGGGAGAAGTCTACCAGTCGCCTGTCACCGGCGGCATATAGACAGCGTGAGGCCTTGGTAGCAATAAGAGTTGACAGGTTTATGGAATTGATGACAAAGGTTTCCACCAGCTGAGCTTGCATAACCGGTGCAGTAATTTCGAGCAAAGGTTCATCGCAGAAGGCGATGCGACCTTCAGGTATTGCTCTCACATCCCCAGTAAAACGAAGTTTTTCAAGATAGGTTAAAAATTTGTCGGGGAAAAGAGATGTCTTCTGCAAAAATTCGAGATCGTCGGGCCGGAAGTGAAACGACTCCAGGTAGTTGAGAAGAGGGTCCAGACCAGCACAGACCAAGTAAGACCGGTTGGGAGGATACTCACGTACAAAGAGACTGAAGGTGGCTGGCGCAAACTTCTCCTGTTCGAAATAACTGGCGGCCATGGTCAGTTCATACAGATCAGTCATGATCTCCCTGCCGCCTTGCTGATCTGTATACATGGGCAATTCCCTTGTGTATATTGCAATGATTTTAATGTGTTACTTAGCTTGCCTATTCTGAAATTCAGGAGGCCGAAAAAGGCTTCAGGCACGATGATTTAGGTTGCTGCTGTAGCAGGGCTATTTAACCTACCCGCAAGGTCCGCCTGGACAAATTCCAAGTAGAGCCAAAGTCTCTCCTGTTTAGCAGAAAGGGGAATTTGGTTCAACATATTATACAATTCAAAAGGTTAGGGAAAATACTTTGCAGTTTTGCTTGATTTGAAGCCAGGATATTGCACCTACGGTGCTGGTGGTTTCGATTATCAACCAATGAACCCAAGAAAATGACACGGTCAAATTTTGAAACTAGTTCTCTCACTTATATACTCAGGTTACATTACTCCCTGGATAGGGTTATTGTCCTCCCTTAATTTACCCTATCCGATGAGAAACTCACCTCCAACCCCCCACCCTTGTTTCAATCGTACACGGGTGGGGGTTGTCATTCACCCTATTTCGGTCACCTGGCAACGATTCTTTCTCGTGGCCCCCCAATTGCTAAATAGATTGACAAGGGTTACCCACGGTTGTTATAGAGAATTTGCCGAGTGATATTCATGGTGTTTTCACCTGACTCGGTTACCCTTGCCCCCATCAGCCATCCGCGCCCGGTCGGTGGGGGCTGCTTTTTCTTCGGGCTGGTGCACCACGGTGTTGTCCCTTGCCAGCAAAGAACCGTTCTTCTCAACCGTGTGGCCAAGATAGCCGGGCTCTCTAATCCTCTACAGCTGGTCCCCAGTCTCAGATATTTGCTCTCATGCTTCTGCCTTCCAGCTTGGCACAAAGAGTGCATCTATTTTGCCATAGAGCGGCTAGCTACCTGCGAGAAGTAAGAGGGGTAGATATTAGTGGTGATTGCCAGCTGAACCCAGAAATAATTGATTGGTTGATCATGGGCTGACTTGGGGAAGACGATATGGTTTTTGTGGAGCAACACTCCTGTTAAAATGTATAATTATGGGGTGCAGCTCTAGATCTCTTGGTTGAAACCCATTGGAGTTATCAACGATGTCTCCAGAGTCTACCAACCCGACAATTGCTGGGGAGGTATCCATTCAAAAATATCAGCAAGACCCGGCAGATGATGCCTGGTTGACCAATTTTTTTACTGAGAATCACCTGGATTTTGAAACCATGCCAGAGGAGGTGGCTTCACCTGAGCAGGTGCGGTTTGTTGTCCATCTCACAGAGAATGCGATTTACTATCCCTGCTCCACCGAACTTTTCAAGGCTATCCTAAATAGGCAATCTAAACCTTATCTGCATGCCCGCTATCAGGAGGTTTGGGCTGCAGTGGAGCAACTGGTCAATGATCTCATCACTGACGAGCGCAGACGAGCTTTTCTCCTAGAATTACTTCGGATCAAATTTGAACACGACACCCACGATGGCATCATGCTGCCGTCCCGGCTAAAAAAGCGACTTTTCAAGATTTTTATTGATAAAAGCAAGATTGACGCCCCATTATTTCCGGCCAAGGTTCAGCGCAACGAAAGGGTGGATTCGTTGACCTCAAGCCCCAATTTCTGGAATATGTTTAACTGGATTGACCAGCAGACCGTTCTGAGTTTTGAGAGCCTGGAGGACCTCAAGGCTGAAGCAGCCAAGCTTCAGCTCCAGAGGCTGTTCAAGCTCTGTGTCGCACGGGAACTCTGGCAAGACCGCATGGGAGAAGCTGGCCCTTCAAAGGTGGATTATAAAGAAATATTCAACAGGCCCTTGACCGGCAACGGAGCCGACGCCCTCCTGGCTTACCTACAGCGCCCCCAAGATGCCCCCGGCTCTTGTAATGTAGCCCCCAAAAAGATTCTTTGGCTGAGCAACGAGGCAGGAGAAATCATCGTCGATTTGAAAATAATCCGTTTTCTTTTGGGCTGGGGGCACAAGGTCATGCTTGTCGTCAAGGATGGCTTCTATCTCAACAAGGTGACCCGATATGATGTTGAACGCGATCCTCTTCTGGTGGAGGAGTTGAGGGGTGCTTCCTTTATCAAGGATCCTGGCATCTCGAAAAGGGAACTTTTGGAGAAACTAAGGACAGACACTCAGCTTTTCGTCATTTCTGACGGTACTCAGGAAAGGCTGAATTTCTTACTTACCTCCACCACATTCGCACGGATGTTCAAAGAAGCTGATGTGGTTATTTCTAAAGGAGAGGAGCAGTGGCGGCGGCTTTTTGGCACACCCTTTCAGTTTACCAGAGATGTTTTCAATCTACGACTGGGTGTAAATGGGAATGAGGTTGTCATCAATTACAAGCCGAAACATCCGGAGGCGGTAAAGTTTTCAGAGCAAGATCTCAAGGAAAAAGCCCAGGGTATCATCGGACAAATGGCAGATGCAAAGAGTCGGGGTGAAAAGGTGATTTTCTACAGCGCCATAATTGGCAGCATCCCGGGTCAGATGGAAACCGCTACCCAACTTCTCAAAGTTTTTGTGGATTACCTTCGGCAAAGTTACACTAAGAGCTTTATTATTAATCCAGCCGAGCACTTCGTTCCCGGTATGGACGCTGATGACCTTATGTATATGTGGGAAGTCGTTCAGCATAGCGGGCTAATCGACATCTGGAGATTCCAGACGGTGGAAGATATAGAGACGGGCTTCAAAGTACTCAAGCGTCCGGTTCCTCCAGAATGGCTTGGCAAGGACGCCACTTACAGCACCGGATGCACCAAAGAAATGAATATTGCCTTGGAGGTGCAGCAAGAGCATCCGGAGATGCAAATAATCGGGCCGGCCAAAGAGCGCTTTCTACGGCGCTCCGAATATGGCATCGGTAAGCTTTACGACCGGCGGCTCAGCGATATCGGCCTACCGTAGGGATATTTTCACTGAAAAAAATACCAGATGTGAGAAGACAGTGGTTTGTCTCTCTTTGCATCCCACATCTCTTGAGGCTTCTCATTCTTCGTGGTTTAATTTTCTCAAACGGTTATTGCTTTAACTCCGCCCGAAAGCTTGAAGGCTGAGCCATTCCCTCCGCTTACGCTCGGCCTGCTGATCTTGCGGGGGGAAGTCCTTCGCACGGGAGGCAGTGGCAGCCCGAGCTGCGGATGTTGCCAGCCTCTGCAGCAACATGCAGGACGGCCTGACCATTGAAGCTTGCATAGGCTGGCAACATACGCCGCTAAGGGAATAGCTCAGCCCTCAAGCTCAACCTATGCGGAGTTGAATACATAATTGTATTACTCAATTCATTATTACCAGAGTTCAGAGACAGGTACTATATGCCCTACGAACGTGTAGAAGTTGAATGCTACAGTGGCTACCGGGCCAATGAGCGACCCATGGCGTTCACCTTTGAGGATCACCGCTGGGAGGTGGAGGAAGTCATTGATCGCTGGTACGAGGGAGGGCTTGAATCCAACCAACCACCATTAGATTACTTCAAGGTGCGCACTACCGAGGGCAGGGTATTTATACTCCGTTACAATAGTCTTTTTGATGCCTGGGCCATCCGCGTCCCCCCTAAAACAGCCCACTGATGTGTGGCATCCACTGTCACATTTATACCTGATTTCTAAAGGGAGCCATAGCGCAATTCAGAGGTCCACGATCCTGCTTGTGAGGGATGCCATGGAGTACTGGAGTATTGGATTGATGGAGTAGTGGAATTTACGAAACCCGTTACGTTTCAATTCTCATGCAATACTCCAATACTCCAACGCTCCAATACTCCATTTCCGATTAAATCAGGGGGAGATTTTCTCGCGGATGCGCTGGACAGCTTCTTCAGTGTTTTGGCGATTTCCAAAAGCGCTAAGACGAAAGTAACCTTCGCCGGATGGACCAAAGCCTGAACCGGGCGTTCCCACCACCTTTGCTTCCGCAAGCAATAGATCAAAAAAATCCCAGGAACTCATACCGCCTGAGGTCTTCATCCAGATATAAGGTGCATTAACCCCGCCGTACACCGTAAAACCGGCAGAGTTGAGGGTCTCCCGAATTATCCGGGCGTTCTCCATATAATAACCAATTAATTCCCTCACCTGTGTCTTACCCTCATCGGAGTACACGGCAGCGGCCGCGAGCTGCACGGGATATGATACGCCGTTGAATTTGGTAGTGTGGCGACGGTTCCAGAGTCGGTTGAGACTTACTGGTTCGCCGGACGCGGTATGAGCCACTAAACCCTTGGGCACAACAGTGTAAGCACACCGAGTACCGGTGAAACCAGCTGTTTTAGAAAAACTCCTGAACTCAATGGCACATTCTTTGGCACCCGGTATCTCATATATGGAATGGGGGATGTGGGGTTCGGTGATATAGGCTTCATAGGCAGCGTCGAACAGAATTACCGCCTTGTTTTCCAGGGCATAGTCCACCCATGTTTGCAGTACCTGTGAATCCGCCACAACCCCCGTAGGGTTATTGGGAAAGCATAGATAAATGACATCTACCTTGCGGCCTGGCAACTCGGGCAAGAAGTCATTGGTCTCAGTGCATGGCATGTAATAGAGTCCATCGTAACGACCCTGCGCATCAGCTTCACCCGTTCTGCCTGCCATGACGTTGGTGTCCACGTAGACCGGGTATGCCGGATCAGCGACAGCGATGACGTTATCCACCGCAAAGATTTCCTGAATGTTGCCACTATCGCATTTGGAGCCGTCACTGACAAAGATTTCTTCGGAATCGAGAGTAACACCCCTGGCCTCGTAATCATTTGCTAGGATCAGATCTATGAGAAACTGATAGCCTTGCTCGGGGCCGTATCCTCGAAAGGTTTCGGGTTTGCCCATCTCACCAACGCCCTGATGGAAGGAGTCGATTATCGCAGGTGGCAGGGGTTGAGTGACATCACCGATGCCCAATCGAATAATTTGAACTTTTGGATTCGCATCTGCAAACGCCTGAACCCGACGTGCTATTTCCGGGAAAAGGTAGCCAGCTTTCAACTTCAGATAGTGTTCATTTACCAGCGCCATACAAGTGTCCTCCCTACGTTGGTATATTTGACGGAGGACAATGATACAAAGTTTGACCCTATAAAGAAAGAACAAAAGATTATCTTTGCAAGGCTTGCTTAGTTCAATTAAATTGGATGAGCTCGGATGGTTCCGCATGGCAGGTTCATTGGACAATGGAACCAAGGAAAGGCGGCCGTCGTAGTCAGTGTTTCACGTGAAACATTGGTACAGATTTACCCTAGAAAATGGTCAGGAATTTCATGGTTAAGTAGACTAACTAAGGACGTATAACATTGGTATTATTGATGATTGTCAAAGACATCCTGAAACCAGTCTTTGGCTTTCCATTTCTCTTTGAAATTTGTAGGTGGTGTGCTATTGTGGGCCAGATTATTTGTCAGCAGACAGTTAGCAGTAGGCAGTAGGCAGCAGGCAGTCGAGAGATTAGGTAGAGTTGTTTGCTAGATCAACCAGGCACGGTTGTTACCTCTGAGTAAATTGAATCCAACTTATCAATCAGAGATCAGGTAAATGTTATGGCCAGGATCATTGCCGTTGCTAATCAGAAAGGCGGCGTTGGAAAGACCACAACCTCCGTAAACCTGGCGGCCTCGCTTGCCGTGGCCGAGCGGCGCACTCTCCTGGTAGACTGTGATCCGCAGGGGAATGCTACTAGCGGTCTGGGTCTCTATCGAGACCAAATACAAAAAGATCTTTACCAGTTGCTCATCAATGAGACTCAACCTGCTGATACAGTCTACAGCACCATGCTGAATCACTTGAATATCATACCTGCAACCAGAGAATTGATCGGCGCGGAGGTTGAACTGCAGGTCATCGAGAAAAGACAAAAGGTACTGCGGGAGGTCCTAAGCAGTGTCGTTTCCCAGTATGACTATATTATTATGGACTGTCCTCCCTCGCTTGGCTTGCTGACAGTGAATGCACTCACGGCCGCTAGGACGGTGATCATCCCTCTGCAATGTGAGTACTATGCCATGGAGGGCTTGAGCCAGCTACTCAGAACGATACAGTTGGTCAAAAGGACGCTCAATCCCAATCTTGGTATCGAGGGTATTTTGCTCACCATGTTCGACAGCCGCAATAATCTCTGTCATCAGGTGGTGGGTGAAGTGAGAACGCACTTCAAGGGAAGGGTATTTCAGACGATCGTACCTCGCAATGTTCGACTTAGCGAGAGCCCCAGTCACGGAAAACCCGTGCTGCTTTATGACATTGGTTCTAAGGGAGCACGGGCATATTTGGAACTGGCCAAAGAAGTGATCAAGCGCGAGTTAAGCCGCAATGGCTAGTTCTTTGATCCATAAATCATGAAGTAACCAGATCCCATTACATTCAAGGTGCGAACAAAAACTTAGAAGGCGGGCAAGAATATTCATGGAGAAAAACACAAGAAAGAAAGGGTTGGGTAAAGGTCTGGGGGCACTGATTCCTGACGCTGATCTTTTGGCAAGCTCCAGTGATCATTTTTTCTATTGTGAAATCGAGGAAATCACCCCTAACCCATACCAGCCACGGCAGAATGTTCGGGACAAAGCCTTCGAAGAACTGGTAGATTCGGTCCGAGAAAGAGGCATCCTCCAGCCCCTGCTCGTGAGAAGCACAGAAAAAGGCTACCAAATAATCGCTGGAGAAAGGCGTTGGCGGGCTGCCCAGGTGGCCGGGTTACAGAGAGTCCCTGTAGTCATAAGAGACACGGCCGAACCAGAGTCCTTTGAACTTGCTCTCATTGAAAACATCCAGCGAAAGGATTTGAACCCCATAGAGGAGGGCGAGGCATACCAGCGACTCCAGGAAGATTTCAGTTTGAGCCAGGAGGAGATTGCCAAGAAGATTGGCAAGGATCGATCCACTGTTGCCAACATGATTCGTCTGCTCAAATTGCCTGATAAAGTCCGAAATGATTTGGTTGAAGGTGTCTTGAGTATGGGCCACGCTCGAGCTCTGTTAGCCTTGCCTGATTCAGCGGTCCAGTTGCGAGCGCGCAATACTATTCTCAAGAAAGGGCTTTCAGTTCGTGAGACTGAAAAGCTGGTTCAGAGTCTTCTGAAGAAGCAGAAGAAGCCTAAGGTTGTTGTGGAACTGGATAGCCATATGCGCGCTGTTCTGGATCAACTCATTCGCCACTTCGGTACCAAAGTGACGATCACCCGCCGCGGAAAGCGGGGTAGAATCGAAATCGAGTTTTATTCCGACCAGGACCTTCAACGTATTTTGGATCTTTTCCAGAAAGGCGCGTCACCCTCAAAGAGCTGATGTCACCGAATCCCTCCTGAATTGCTAATTTTATTTTAGTGATAGAAAACCTGGTCCTTCCCCGTTTAACGGGATCTTCGATGGGCGAGGTCAGTCCCGCCAGTGGCGGGATTGTTCGCTAAATAATACTTTGGGCTGTTGGAACGATGGAATATTGGAATAGTGGGAGCAAAAAGAGTAGTGTTTATGTGAGGCGCGACGGAACATTGCAGAACTAGGATTTTTTTTGTTTTTAACCCCATCATTCCATTATTCCAATTTTCCACTATTCCTATGCTTTATCCCGACTCTTTTTTAGTCAACATCGGGCTCAGAAAGCCCACTCTGGGGGAGATAAGCCCTCCTGTTTTTTACTCTTTTAAAGACTAAGCCATTTTTGGTTAGATAACCAAATTTTGCCTCCCAAACTAAAGGTAGGATAATGGCAGTACATGTGCTCATAGATGGTTACAATATTATTCGTCAGTCTACGACATTGAAGTCCGAGGACGATTTGGCCCTGGAACTGGGAAGAGACGCACTGCTGGAACGCTTGAGGCAATATAAACGGACCAGGGCTCACCGAGTCACTGTAGTTTTTGACGGCGCCAACAAACCACTGCTGGCTGAGGAGCAGACCCAACAAAAAGGTATAAAAGTAATCTACTCGGCCCAAGGTGAGACGGCTGATGCGGTAATTAAACGGCTCTGCCACAAGGAGGGGAAGAAAGTACTCGTTGTTACTTCAGACCGGGATTTAGCGAGCTATGCGGAAACATGCGGTTCAGTGGTCATAGATTCAAAAGATTTTGAAGCAAAGATGGAAATGGCACTCTATCTTGATTTAAAGGGTGCGGCAGGAGAAGATGAAGAGGAGCGATGGAGTGCCAAGCAGGGCACAACCAAGAAGGGGCCTGCGAAGAGACTATCCAAGAAGGAGAGAAAGCGGCGTGAGAAGTGGCGAAAGCTTTAGGGAATGCAGATTGCGGATTTCGGATTTATGCAATTTGTAACTATAATATCTGCAATATACAATCTGAAATAAGCAGCGCTCCACTACTCCATAACTCCAGGTTCAGAACGTTTGAGTAAGGAAGGGTTTTATTTTTCGTGATCTTACCGAAATGAGTCGGGAGTAAAAACCATGTACACATCCATCATGATACCCCTGGATGGGTCTAAACTAGCTGAGGCTATCCTACCTGAAATAGAAAAAGTTGCTTCATGCATGCGGGCTCGGCTTATACTGCTGCGGGTGTGCCGTGCCCATGTTTTTCCAGGTAAGGATCCCACCACGGCCGAGGTTGAAGTTGTGAGGGAGGCGGAAGAATATCTAAATGACATTGCGGCTCAACTGACTGCCAGGGGCTTGGAGGTGGAGGTTCACGTTCGATATGGAGACGTGGCCGAGGAAATCCTCACCCATAGCAGACGCAATGATATTGACCTCATCTCCATGTCCACCCATGGACGAAGTGGCCTCGGTCGTTGGCTGCTGGGAAGCGTGGCAGAAAAGATTTTGCGCCATAGTGAAAAGCCGGTGTTATTGCTGAGGGCGGAAGAGAAATAAGGGGCAGTGGGCAGCAATTAGCGGGCAGCCATTGAAACTAGACAGTGGGCACCAAGAGTTGAACATATTTACATTTAGGCAAATGATTCAGCTCCGCATAGGTAGGGCTTGAGTGCTGAGGTATTTTCGAAGCGGCGTATGTGGCGAGACTTTGCCTCTTAATGGAGACAATTCTGCCCAAGTTAAAAAGCAAAGGCTGGCACATCCGCAGCTCGGGCTGCCATCACCTCTGCTCCCAAGGACCACCGCCCCGCAAGGTCAGCAGACCGAGCGTAAGCGGAGGGGAATAGCTCAGCACTCAAGCCTTCGCGAGGAGTTAAAGCAATGAGCGTTTTTGTAATTGGTATTTAGGGGGAGTGTAATCTTTACCAACATCTTTGATGGTAAAATCCGAAATGATTGATTAAAAATGACGATATGCGGCGGGTGAAGGCCCGCCTTAAATTTTCCGCTCTTTTCCCTGCAGCAACGCTCGTATGTTACTACGGTGGCGGAATACGACGCAGAGAGCAAAAACAGAGGTTAGGCCAACATAAATGGGGGGATAAGCTGACATGCAGGTCAAGATTGGTAGGGTGAGAACTGCAGTGATGGATCCCAGGGAGACATAACGCCAAAGCCAGGTCACCATGAGAAAGAGCGCAAGCGCAGCCAATGCCGCCCGGGGCAAGAGGATTAGTGAGATGCCAAATGCGGTGGCTACACCCTTTCCTCCACGAAAACGGAGAAAGACTGACGAAAGGTGACCAATAAAAGCTGCAAGAGCCACAAGGGCAATCTTGATAAAGCTTTGCTTGGCCTCAGCCGGCCAGATATGTAGTGCCACTGAAACAGGCAGTGCCCCTTTAGCCATATCCATGACGAGGACAATTAGACCCCACTTCACGCCCAGATTGCGGGCAACATTGGTGGCTCCTATGTTCTGGCTGCCCAGGGTGCGCACATCCACCTTGCCTACCCAACGACCTATCCAGTAACCGCTGGGCACCGATCCCATCAGATAAGCAAAAAACATTAACCCTAACACGTGCATGTTGTTTTTCCTCAGCGGCAAAGGTCAACACAGCTTACCGGTCTGCTGCCTTGCAAGGCAAGCGATTTTTCACGAGGATCATCCCTTGCCAATCATCAATACTTAATACAACAACAAAGGTTTGGAGACCGAGTCAAAGAATGTGGTTTATTTTACCTTCTTGGCTGGAAAGCTATTACTTTTTGATTAGACGGTATTAAGGTGGGTCATCAAGGCAGGGATAGATCTATGTCATCTTTTATTACTCGTCAGGCTGACCACCCATGCTGCTTTTCCCTTGCTCCACTCAAGGTCTTTGTAGTATATCGAGCATATTGCAAACCTGGTGGTGAACAAAAGATTCTCTCCACAGATCCGTGTTCCGGAGTGATGACACCGACCTTAACATGAGCTGGCTGAAATGAAGATTTGTATAATCGATGGCATGGGGGGCGGTATCGGTAACGCTCTCATAAAAAAAATTCGAATAGCCTTTCATGAGCAGGTTGAGATTATAGCTCTGGGCACCAACGCTGTTGCTACGGCGCAGATGATGAAGGCCGGAGCTAACAGAGGCGCCAGTGGAGAAAACGCGATTATCGTCACTGTGCCCAATGTGGATGTCATTGTCGGCTCAATCTCCATAGTACTGGCGAACTCGATGATGGGTGAGATGACCGCAGGTATGGCCGCAGCCGTGGCCAGTAGTTCCGCACCCAAGTTTCTCCTTCCGCTCACCCAGGAGAACGTGGAAGTCATAGGGGTTTCACCTGATCCACTCCCCCATCTGGTTGATCGCCTGGTAGAAAACAGACTGCGCCCCATGGTGGAAAGCGATTAAACAAAATAAACGTAATAAGATCCTGACGACTACAGGGCTTTTCACTGAAAGCTGAGGGCTGAAGGCTAAAAGATCAGCTTCAGCCTGCAATCACAGAGTTGTTTCACGTGGAACATTCCTCAGATCCCAACAATTCTTATCTCCCCGAACAGATTAAGAAGATCCTCAACAGTCGATGGCTGGGGCACACTATCCATCATTATCAGCAGTTAGATTCCACGAATTTGACAGCGATGGAACTGGCGCAACAAGGTGCTCCCGAAGGCACCGCTGTTCTTGCCGACCAGCAGTTGCGTGGACGCGGAAGGGGTAGCCGGTCTTGGCATTCGCCTCCTGGTGTTGGTGTATACTGCTCGATTATATTCAGGCCCAAGTTCTTGCCTTCCATGGCTCAGCTTATAACCTTGATGACCGCGGTAGCCGTTGCCAGAGCTGTATCCCTAAAGACCAGTCTTTCACCTCAAATCAAATGGCCAAATGACATCCTCGTCAATGAGAAGAAGGTCGGTGGTATCCTTTCAGAGGCCGAGGCGAGCTCCTCAGGCATAAAACACGTAGTTGTGGGTATCGGTATTAATGTGAATCACACCTCAACCGATCTCCCCGAGGAGCTACTGAGCGGCGCAAGCTCTTTACGGCTGGAGTTGGGGGAGCCGGTGGAACGTGTAGCACTGACTGCTCAGCTTTTTGTGGAACTCGAAAGTCTCTATGAAAAACTCCAGCAGGAAGGTTCGGCAATAATCCTCGAGCAATGGCGCTCGTTGTCGGCAACCCTGGGGAGACGGGTCCGGGTCATTCAAAAGGACAAGTTAGTGGAGGGTATCGCGGTGGATGTTACTGAAGAGGGCGCTTTGCTTTTGAGAGAGGAAAAGGACTCTCTGACAGTGGTTCACGCGGGGGAAGTCAGACATTTGAGAACGCCGTAGTTATGAGCTTTTGCCTGAAAGCTGGAAGCTGACGGGGTGATTGCTGTAAAGTTGTTAACACATGGGTTGGTAATGAAGAGACAATTGGAGTGGAAAGCCAGGAGGGCAGTTAGCAAACATCTAGGGAGGTGTACTCACTCACTGGTGTCTACGCACCGCGGGCCTTTTCTATGGCCTCCTGCTTTTTCTTACATGAGATGCAGAGAGTTGTGACCGGCCTAGCTTCCAGCCGTTCCTCACCAATATCGTCGCCACACATCTCACAGATGCCAAAATCTCCGGCATCAATTCGTTCCAGGGCGCTCTTTATCTTGGAAAGGAGTTTCCGTTCACGATCCCGAATGCGAAGCATGAAGTTTCGATCTGATTCAAGGGAAGCTCGATCAGTGGGATCAGGATAGTTGTCGTTGGCGGAGGTCATTCCAGTGACGGTCTTTTCCGCTTCAGCCAGTAACTCCTGAAATCTTTCTCTCAAGATCTCTCGGAAGTGCTCAAGTTTTTCCTTTTCCATTCTCAGACTCTCCCATGTTTCTCATAGAAGAGAGACTATGTAGCACAGGATTCAACATAAGTAAAGGATAAAACTATATCTGAGATTCATAAGTTTGGGGCCCGATAATGGCCACTTTTCCCGCCGCTTTTTTCCAGCAACCGTATGTCAGAAATGATCATGCCGCGATCATAGGATTTGCACATGTCGTAGATGGTCATTGCAGCTATTGATACGGCGACTAGAGCCTCCATCTCAGCACCGGTTCTATCGTTGGCTTTGACCGTAGCCAGAATTGTTACCTCTGATGAATCGGCATCGGGAGAGAAGTCGATGGTGATGCTCGTCAGCCTGAGAGGATGACAGAGGGGTATCAGGTCGCTTGTTCGTTTGGCAGCCATGATTCCGCTCAGGCGAGCCACTGCGAGTACATCGCCCTTTTTCACATCACCCTCTACAATGAGTTTCAAAGTTTCCGGCTGCATAACAATCCGGCCCACGGCAATTGCCTGGCGTTCAGTAACCGATTTAGCTCCCACATCCACCATTCGTGCCCGACCGGATTCGTCGAAATGAGTCAACTGTGACATGGCCATCCCCTTGGTTGTCCTCTAACGCATAGCGCAGAGAAAACTAAGCACTAAGCATTAAGCACTAGGCACTACTATGTTAACGGTAAATGGTAAAGAGTGAACACTGGATCTTGGTACCCTGTTCCGTTTACCGTTCACCGTTTACTGTTTACTCCGACCCCATGCGCTATGCATGGTTCGGTCTCACCTGCAGTAGCAAGTAGAGATCACCCGATTCGGCGGCTGGCTCTCCACCATCACCCAGCTGTGAGATTTTCAACCGGGTGTTGTTTTGCACCCCGGCTGGAATACTTACTAGCAAGTCCGTTTTAACTTCGCGACGCCCTAACCCCTCACAACCATTGCAGGAAAGCTGACGAACACTTCCTTTGCCTTTACATTTGGAGCACTCTCCAGCTGCCGTAAATATTGTAGAGGTCTTAGCGTACCTACCACTCCCTTGGCACCAAGGACAGACCTGCAAGGAAGAGGTCGGTTTAACTCCATTTCCTTGGCATTGACCACAGGTTTCCATTGTACTGACCTGGATTGTCTTCTCAACGCCCTGCCTAGCCTCATCAGGAGAGAGTTCTAATTGGTAACAAAGATCGGCGCCCCGCAGTGGCCCCCGTTTTGTTCCGATTGCAGAAAGACCCAAGAAATCGAAAAATTCGCTGGCAAAAGCTCTTAGCACGTCCTCGGTTTTCTCAAAGCCACGATAGCCCTGCTCCTTGAGTCCACGATGACCTCTACGGTCATAGAGCCGCCGCCGCTGTTGATCGCTCAAAACATGGTAAGCTTCCGCCACCAGCTTAAAGATTTCCTCGGATATTGGGTCGCCCTGATTGTGGTCCGGGTGATACTGGAGTGCAAGTTTCCGAAAACGCTTCTTGATATCCTTTAAAGAAGCACCTCGGCGGAGACCAAGAACGTCATAATAGTCGCGACCATCCATGATGACACCAACGGTTTCTAGATATAACCCTCTAGTCGGAATTGGCAAAGGTTGCTTTATTGCATTGAAAGAATAATGATACTGTTTTATTTGCGTGAATACAATTAAAGAAAACGCCTATACACTTAACCCGGCAAGAACGCTTGAAAGCTGAGCCATTCCCTCCGCTTGCGCTCGGTCTGCTATTCTTGCGGGGGGAAGTCCTTTGGACCGGAGGAGGTGGCAGCCCAAGCTGCGGATGTGCCAGCCTTTGTCGTTTAACTTAGGAAGAATTGTCTCCTTTAGGAGGCAAAGGCTGGTACATACGGCGCTTCGGGAATGGCTCAGCTTTCAAGCCCAACCTATGCGGCGTCGAATACGTATTCGTTTTGGACACTGAAGAGTGCTGGGACTTAGCTGCCAGGTAACCGCTGACGGCAAACGGATCCTTATGCCAATCTCAACTGTTCACGGTTTACCGTTTACCCTTCACCGTTTATTGTTTACTTTGCTGTATAGTAAATACGGTTAATTGTATGTGGAAGGGGTGCTATGAAAAGTGAAGGAGCAAAAAGAGAGATCATAGGTTTTATGTACGCCGAGCGGTTAAAGTCGGCTCTCATAGTTGCCGGTCAGCTGCTTGATGTTTTGGCTGACCTAGACGAGAAAGACCGTCCTGGGGCTTTGAAAATGTTGGGATCCTTTGTTAGAGCAGTAGGCAGCGAAATGAGATTGGCTGCTAATGTCATGGATGCTTCAGACTGGAATGGCCTGGGAAGTCAGCTAAACCTCATGGAAGGTTACGCGCGGCTTGGGCAAATGGAGACTGCAAGGCAAGAGTTGAGTCGCAGCTTGAGCCGGATAACGAGCCTCAGCGGTCGTGCTATGAATGCACTTCAGAATCTCGGTCTTCTCTAGGCGATCACTGGGGGCAAATTTGTTACCCTGGTGACCGCAGAGAAAAGAAGGTCAAGAAATCCGAAATTCGAATTTCGAATTTGAACGAGGTAGGATTTCGCCCCCAGGACCAACCTAAATTTAGTTATCTTGATTGGCGGTCTTACGAAACACCGCTATGACATCTTTGGCTCGATAGATATCCCGCAAGAAATAGGGTTGCCAGAACTGCTCTCCAGGGGGGAACAGGGCAAGGAAGGGAATACTACGACTTCCCAGTTTCCTGAGCAACATTTGGGCTGGCGGGTTCTCGCGGGTGAGATCAGCTTTTAGAAGCAAAACATCATGATCTCGGAAGGTCTGCAATACACGGCGATCTTTAAGGGCGGTCTCTTCCACCAGTATGCAGTTGGGGCACCAGTCGGCAGTAAAATCAATCACGACCCAACGGTTTTCACTGGCGGCTGCCAGGAGCTTGGCATCTGCATATGGCTGCCAATTTAATGATTCCCCCTCCCCGACAACCTCCTGTCCGAGCACGTTTGGGAAGAAACTCAGACTCAACCATCCGCCTGCCACCATTATTAAGAGTGCGACGCAGCGAACAACTAGCCGACGACGCGTTGAATCGCTCAAGGTGGTCATCTGTCCCCAAACATAGAAACCCAAGGCCAGAAAAAGACAGAAAAGGATTACCCAGATTCGTTTACTCATGGTAACGATGGTAAGAAGATAAACAACAGTGGCGAGCAGGGCGAAACCCATGAGCCGCTCAAAGTGGATGAGCCAAGGACCCGGCTTGGGAAACCATCTCAAGCTTCCCGGAAAAAGGGACATGACCACGTAGGGAGAGGCCATGCCCAAACCCATGCATGAAAAGACTGCGAAAATCTGAACGGGAGGTTGGCGGAGGGTCCAGGCCATGGCACCTCCAAGAAGGGGCCCACTGCACGGGGTGGCCAGAAAAGTGGCTAATATACCTTTGTAAAATGATTCAAAATAACCCTGACGCTGCATACTGCCGGGGATTTTGTCCGCGCCGAAGTGGGGAATGGGTAGGTTGAACAGGCCGAAGAGACATAATGACAAGGTAAAAACCAGGGCGATCATAACAATGAGAAATGGTTGCTTCTGAAACAATTCTCCCCAACCATATCCGGCAAAGCTGGCCAAAGCTGCAAGCACGAGGAAAACCGCGAAGATCCCACCAGCGAAGCTCAAACCCATATATACGACACGACGTCCGCTCTCTTCAGCCTGTTGGACAAAGCCCAGGACTTTTATACTGACAACCGGAAGTACACAGGGCATGAAATTGAGGATTAACCCGGCCAAAAGAGCAAACAGTGCAGCCTTGATCAAACTGCCAACTTCCAGCCCGCCGTATACAGCTCTAGGGTACAGTTCAGGGATACTCTCTTTGGTTGATTCAGGAGGTGCGGGGCTGACTGGCCTCGCCTGCTTGATAGCTACTGTTTCTGCCGCATGGGTTCGCTGGATTTCCGAGAGGATCAGTGGAGGAATTTCCCCTTTAGCCTCGGCGCCGGTGATAATTTCTATAACCGCGACCAGATCCGTCTGATAGGGCAGACACAGACCCTCGCGGCAAAGCAGTGTGCGGAGACGCAGCTGAACTTGGTGGTGGCCAGATGCAAGATTGTTCGGAGTGGATAACCTTAGATAGATAGTGGTCATTCCCTGGTAAGCCCAGACCCATTCATCCAGACCAAGATCTGTCTCGATCAGCTTTTTTGCCGGAAGAAACCGGGCCGTATTTGCCTGGACTCCTTTTGGAGATGAAGTGACTATAAGGGTAGTGGG
>JASFEM010000019.1:0-37224 GCA_050124835.1 Syntrophobacterales bacterium
CCTCACCGCTCGTTGTTCAAGGCCATGGGATTCACCGATGAAGAGATTGCTCGCCCCATGGTGGGAATAGCAAATTCGGCCAATGAGATTGTTCCCGGTCATATTCATCTGGATCGCATCGCTGAGGCGGTGAAAGCTGGTGTCCGTTTGGCAGGCGGAACACCCATTGAGTTTAATACAATTGGTGTTTGTGATGGTATCGCCATGAACCACGAGGGTATGAAATATTCACTGTGCAGCCGTGAACTCATTGCCGATTCGGTGGAGATTATGGCTCGGGCCCACCCATTCGACGGGCTTGTGGCCATACCCAATTGTGACAAAGTGGTGCCGGGAATGCTGATGGCTTTGCTTCGACTGGATATTCCTGCCGTGGTGGTTAGCGGTGGCCCTATGCTCAGCGGCAAAGTGGCTGACAAGTCCATTGATCTGGTCACCGTTTTTGAGGGGGTGGGTGCGGTTAAATCCGGGAAGATCACCGAGGACCAATTAACTGAAATGGAGGACTGCGCTTGTCCTGGCTGCGGTTCTTGTGCGGGGATGTTTACTGCCAATTCCATGAACTGCCTGACAGAGGCACTGGGCCTTGGTCTTCCAGGCAACGGCACCATTCCGGCGGTGGCTGCAGCTCGCTACCGTTTGGCCAAACGGGCAGGGATGCAAATAATGGAACTGATCGCCCAAAACATAACGCCACGACAAATTGCCACCAGGGAAGCCTTTGAAAACGCCATTGCCATAGATATGGCTTTGGGGTGTTCCACCAATACGGTCCTTCATGTCCCGGCTATTGCGCACGAGGCGAAGATCGATCTTGATTTGGATGTTTTCAATGAGGTTAGTGCACGCGTTCCCCACCTGTGTAGTCTTAGTCCGGCAGGACCTCACCATTTGGAAGATCTGGATGCCGCCGGAGGCGTGCAGGCAGTACTGGCTAGATTGGCGGAGGTTGATTTGATTAACAAGTCTCCACTGAGCGTCACCGCTAAGAGTGTGGGGGAGAATCTCCAGGGTGTGCTGGTAAAAAATTCCGAGGTGATTCGAAATATCCAAGAGGCCTATCATGCTGAGGGGGGCATAGCGATCTTGTTTGGAGGGTTGGCACCGGAGGGAGCGGTGGTGAAGCAGTCGGCGGTGGCTCCAGAGATGATGGTGAACGAGGGAACCGCCCGGGTGTTTGATTCCGAAGAGGATGCAGTGGAGGCCATCATGGGCCAACAGATCAAAGAAGGTGATGTGGTGGTGGTTCGTTACGAAGGGCCCAAAGGTGGTCCTGGAATGCGAGAAATGTTGACTCCCACTTCTGCTATTGCGGGCATGGGTCTGGACACTAAGGTTGCTCTGATCACCGACGGTCGATTCAGTGGTGGCACCAAAGGAGCAGCCATCGGCCATATTTCACCAGAGGCGGCCGATGGTGGCCCCATTGCCTTGGTGGAGGAAGGTGATCGGATCGAAATCAACATTCCGGCCAAGCGGCTGGAGCTGAAGGTTTCGGAAGAGGAGATCAAGAGACGACGGGAGAGCTGGCAACCCCCGGAGCCCAGAATCAAGGAAGGTTATGCCTACAGGTACAGTAGGATGGTGACCTCCGGGGCGAAGGGAGCTGTGTTTCGGGAAGACATCTAGCCGCAATGCGCATAGCGCGAAGCGCTATTGCCCAGCCGGCCGCTGGCGGCTAGCAGCGGGCAGAAAAATCTTAAAGCGCCTATTCAGGGTCACTGCCTGCTGCTAGCTTAGATAATGCGCTATGCTCATTGCGGTTGGCGGATTTACTTTGTAAAGTGCTATACAGCGGGTAAGACTGCTATGATGTGGCAAAAAAGTGTGGAGGTAAGGAAAAAATACCTTGAAATGTTCCTTTGATCATCGCTGTGCTCAGCACTACGACACCTGGTATGAGAGGCCGGGCGGTGCCCAGGCTCTTACCCTCGAACGAGCCCTCATCCAGCGCTACCTCGAACCTCGCAAAGGGGAACGGATTTTGGATATCGGGACAGGCACCGGCATTCATCTTCCCTGGCTCAAAGAGTTGGGGCTTCAAGTGACCGGTCTGGATGCCAGTCCGTTCATGCTGGAGAGGGCAAGAAGTCGAATGCGGGACGGTGCGGATCTGCATCTGGGTTGGGCCGAGCATCTTCCTTTTAGTGACAATGAATTTGATCTCTCAACTTTGATCAACACCCTGGAATTTGTCAATGACCCGGAGAAAGCTCTCACGGAGGCCTTTCGGGTAACTCGCCGTCGAGTGGTGCTGGGGGTTTTAAATAAATATGCACTTATGGCAATGCAGCGTCGGCTCAAGGGATTAATGTCGGATACTATTTATCGACATGCTCGGTTTTATAGCGTTTGGGAACTGAAAGAGATGGTTAAAAAAATCTTAGGACCCACTCCCATTAAGTGGAGTACCGCTCTCTTTTTCCCTTTGAAGCTTATGAAAATTACGCGTCCTGTGGAGGACCATCCTCTGTTTCAGCAAAACCCTTTGGGTGCCTTCATTGTCATGCAAGTTGACGTCTGCTATAGCTTCATCGCTTGCAAAGATCCCCTGACGACTAAGCTACACCGTTCACAAGGGCAGTTGCCTCAGGGCACGCTTAAGGTATTTCCACCTCCGCCCGCAAGAAAAAAGAAACAGCCGCTAGGTGCAATCCCGCACTCGTAATGCAATTAGATACAGACAAAACCCGATGCTGTCCGCATCGAGTGACATATCTTACGCGTCGGTGGGTTACACATGAGAGAGGCAATGCTTTATGAGAGGCTAGAGAACCAGAAGGTTCAGTGCTATCTCTGCTCGCATCGGTGCGTCATTAAGAACCAGAAAAGGGGTATCTGCGGCGTACGCGAAAATCAGGACGGCCGCCTCCAGAGCCTGGTTTACGCTCGGGTAATTGCTAAGCACGTGGATCCTGTGGAAAAGAAACCGCTCTTCCACTTCCAGCCGGGGAGCCATACCTACTCCATAGCTACTGTGGGCTGCAATTTTCGCTGCCTTTTCTGCCAGAATGCCGACATCTCTCAGATGCCGAGAGAGATCAAACGCATCATGGGAGAAGAATTCCCGCCTGAACAGGTGCTGCTTGCTGCTCGCCAGAACCGGTGCCAATCCATATCCTATACCTATACTGAACCAACCATTTTCTTTGAGTATGCCTACGAGACTGCCAAACTGGCACACGCGGCCGGTATGAAAAATATCTTTGTCTCCAATGGCTATATGACCCCAGAGACCCTGGACGAGATCGAGCCCTATTTGGATGCTGCCAATGTGGATCTGAAGTCTTTTAGCAATGATTTCTACAAAGAGCAGTGCGGAGCCAAACTTGCGCCCGTTTTGGAATCACTGCAAAAACTCAAGGCTATGGGGGTATGGTTAGAGATTACCACCCTGTTGATTCCCACACTCAACGACGGTGACCGTGAATTATCTGATATTGCAGAGTTTATTGCGAAATTGGGGCCGGAGACCCCATGGCATGTGAGCCGATTCCACCCGACCTATAAACTCAGGAGTATCTCGAGTACGCCCGTGACCGCTTTAAAACGGGCTCGTGAGATTGGCTTGGAGGCGGGACTTCGTTACGTTTACACGGGCAACGTTCCTGGTGATCAAGGGGAAAAAACCCTCTGTCATCACTGCGGCCGGGTGCTCATCGACCGCTTTGGCTTTGCTACTGGTCAATATGCTATCCGTAAAGGGCTCTGTCCTGACTGCAAAACCCCAGTGGCGGGAGTGGAGATGTAGCAGGCAGCGGGCAGCTTGCAGCAGGCAGTATTTTTGCCGGTTCTGAAACCAATATAGTAAGGTAAAGATCTAATTAGCTGCCAGCTGAAAGGTGTGTATTGCACACCGAATGGACGGACAGCTGGCAAATTAAGTATTAAGGTTTTTTTGAAGATTAGGCGCATTCATTACCTCCAGCTGCTGGCTGCACGCTGCAAGCTGCCAGCTGGAAAAGGGGGCACCACGATGGAGAACAAAGAGTGGCAGAAACGTGTGGCCGGCCACCGCGAAAGGCTTCGGCAGAAGTTCCTTACTCATGGGCTGGGAAAGCTAACTGACGAAGAAATTATCGAACTTCTCCTTACCCTGGCAACTCCAAGGCGGGATTGCAAACAGACCGCCCGCGAGGCCCTCCGCCGCTTCGAAGGGCTGGCCGGGGTAATGGAGGCCTCCCCGGACCATCTCCAGCGCATCCCTGGTATTGGCCCCAAGAATGTGCTCGGTCTGAAGCTGGTGCACGAAGTGGCTCGCAAATTCCTCCAGGAGCGACTCAAGGGGCGGGAGTTCATCTCCTCCTCCAAGGAGGTCTATGAATATCTGCTTCACTCGCTGCGCGATCTGAAAAAAGAAGTTTTCAAGGTAATCTTCCTGAATGGCCGCAACGAGGTTATTCAAGTAGAGACCCTTTTTGAGGGTAGTCTCACCTCGAGCGCGGTTTATCCCCGTGAAATCATCAAGAGCGCCCTGGATCATCACGCCGCCGCTCTGGTCTTTGCTCACAACCATCCTTCCGGAGATCCCAGTCCCTCAACCCAGGATTTCGCCATTACCCGCGATCTCTTTTTGGCGGGGAAGATTATGGGTATCCAGGTGCTTGATCATCTGATCATCGGCCGAAACCTTTACTACAGCTTCGCCGACCAGGGTCATATCCGGAGATGGGAGAAAGAATTCGGCAAGGGACCGGAGATTATCCTGAAAACGTTGGGGGAGGACCTGGAGATCAGCAGGCAGGAGGCAGCCAAACGATTACACAAAGGGGTGAACGGTAAAAAGTAAACGGTGAGCCGAAAGCAGTTCAAGATGATGAATCTGAACCGGTTACAATTCACCGTTCACCGTTTACACGCCCAAGGCTAAAAAGCTTTTGCAACGGACAACAGACAACGGACCTACTTCAGTAGCTTCCCAAAACTTTGAGAAACTCGGTTTTTTCTGAGAGTTCGTCCATCACTCCCTGCAGTTCAGTGGATTCCACGTCAGCCTCCAGATCCACGTAAAACATGTACTCCCAGGGTTTGCCGTGGATGGGCCTGGATTCAAGCTTGACAAGGTTGATCCCATTTTCTGCAAAAATCTTCAAGGTATCAAATAGGGCGCCGGGCTTATTGCTCGTTGCATAAACCAGGGATGATTTTGTCTTGGGACCGTTGCTAACCCTATCACCGGCTATAACGACGAAACGAGTATAATTTCTGGCGTTGGTCTCGATACCCTCCTTGAGGATTTTAAGCCCAAAGAGAGCTGCTGCTTCCTTGGCTGCGATGGCAACTTCACCTGTATTGCCCTCTTCTTTGATCCTCCGAACTGCTGTAGCAGTATCCCTGGCCGCAACCAGTTCCCAGCCCTGCTGGCTTTCCAGAAAATCGCGACACTGCTCGAGTGCCTGCGGATGAGAGATGACCCGTGTGACTTCCTCGAGCTTGGTTTCTGGGTGACCAATGAGGGCGTGGACAATACGCAGGGTTATCTCCCCCACGATCTTGATGTCGTAATTGAGAAGTAGGTCGTAGTTTTCATGGATACTTCCGGTTAAGGAATTTTCAAGCGGAATGACACCGAAACCACTGTTGCCGTCCTTTACCTCCTGAAACACATGGCGAAACGAGGAGACCGGTTCGATCTTCACCTCACTGCCAAAGAACTGGCTGGCAGCTTTATGGGCGAAAGCCCTCATCTCGCCAGCAAAGACAGCGCGTTTTGGACTGCCTTTTTTTGCTGCGGCCGGAAGCCGGATTGCGGTGGCCTTTTCCAGGTAGCCAAAATCAAGTTGCTTGCCAACTACCGGCGCGATCACGTAAAGGTCTCTCATCAGTTGTTTAAACTGCTCCGGGTAAAGGCTCT
The DNA here is from genome assembly GCA_050124835.1 of Syntrophobacterales bacterium. Lineage (GTDB taxonomy): Bacteria > Desulfobacterota > Syntrophobacteria > BM002 > BM002 > BM002. Next base: position 5,855 of record JASFEM010000019.1, read on the forward strand.
GAGGCCCGTCGGAGAGGGCGTTGGCCGGGTCGTGGTGTACCTCAATAAGCAGACCGTCTGCACCCGCGGCGATGGCAGCACGCGCCATTGGACTTACCTTTTCCCGGATTCCGGTGGCATGGCTGGGGTCAATGACCACCGGCAAGTGGGTCAGCTTCTTGATGATGGGAATGGCAGTGAGGTCCAGGGTATTGCGGGTGTAACGTTCAAAGGTGCGAATGCCGCGCTCACAGAGGATGACCTGATCGTTACCCTCGGAGAGAATATATTCGGCCGACATCAGCCACTCCTCCACAGTGGCAGAAAGGCCACGCTTGAGTAACACCGGCTTACCGATGCGGCCAGCGCTCCGAAGTAACTCGAAGTTTTGCATGTTCCTTGCGCCGATCTGAACCAGATCTACGTACTTCATCATCACGTCAGCCTGAGCTGGGGAGGTCATCTCAGTTGCTACTCTCAGCCCCGTTTCTTCTCGCACTTCGGCAAGAATCTTCAATCCCTCTTCTCCAAGACCCTGAAAAGAGTATGGTGAAGTGCGCGGCTTAAAGGCGCCACCGCGAAAAAGCACGGCTCCACCATCCTTCACCTTTCTGGCAATGGTCATGGCCTGCTCCCTGCTTTCTACGGCACAGGGTCCGGCAATGACCACGATACGCGGACCACCCAACTCCACGTCGCCAATTTGGACCACGGTGTCTTCCGGATGCATCTCTCGGCTTACCAGTTTGTAAGGTCGAGACACTGGAATCACTTTGGCCACTCCAGGCAATTGTTCAAAGAACCGCAGATCGCGGCTAATCTGGCCCACCGCACCGAAGATGGTTTCCTCACCGGTGGCCATCTCGCGGATAATACATCCTTCGGCCCGTAAAGTGCTGCGAACCTGATCTTTCTCTTCCTCACTTATGCCCTGCTTTAAGACGAGAATCATGGGAAAGACTCCTTAAAATTGTAATTGTAAAAAAGAAAAGCCCCGGGGCTTGTCGCCCTGGGGCTTGAGTTCAATGATAACAAGAAGGATTTCACCCCGAGGCGACCGGTTTCGGTCCACCCGGGGCCAGACGCGAAGCGCTAGGAGACCGGGCGGACGCCACTAAAAAAGCAAAAGAAAAAGAAGCGTCCGGTTGAAAATGTTGTATTCCCTGTTGGTCTGAAGCGCATCCTCGTCATCCCTAATGTAGTAAAGGATGCTACCTTATTAGAGTTCCCTCATTTTGTCAAGCGGTTATTCACTAAGTAAAGTTTGCCCAGTAGTGGATATTCACCTTATCTGCTGAAACGTCAATAAGTGCTCGGTAACCAGAAAAGCGGCTGGTACGGGCTTTGCAAATTCGGTCCAGGCAAGACTAACATCCCCTGTAGTCATTAGGCGCAAAAATGCTTTTCTTACTAGAGTTAGAGGCAAACAAGAACGGTTGTCCACCAAAACGGGCAATCCTGCCTGAGAGCATGGAGGTATCATTTTGAATACATTAAGAAGAAAAAGAGGGCACCATTATCCAAAAGTAGACGCCAACTACCCTGTCCTTGTGCTCACCGCAGACGGGCCTCTCAGAGGAAAAACAAAACACATAAGCACCCAGCAAGCATTTGTCCGCTGCGAAGACCCCCTTAGGTTATATGATGTCGCCAGTTTGAGTATCGAGGTCGCAAAAAATGAGTCGCTGTTGGTGGCGGAAGCTGAGGTAATCTGGTCTAATCGCTACGGTCCAGATGACGAAATAACACCCCGGGGCATGGTGGTTCGTTTCACTCGTCTCGCCACTAGAGAGCGCCAACGTCTTCAAAAAGCGATTGTCAGGCATTACAAGGCAAAGATGAAGGTGCACCGGGGACGACGCGCGAGGTAGGAAAGCCCCTCTAGCTGAAAGACCGGTTACTGCCCATTAATTAAGGCAACGTTTTTCTCAAAAAGATCCCTTCCAGGTTTAGGTATCTATTTCTCAGAACGGGATTTAACAATAAACCTCGGCTCCTGGATACGTTCTCCACGGCAGCGCGGACAGCGACTCGGTTTGGTAAACCGTTTGCGGCTGCCGAAAAGGTATTCACACTCCAGGCATTGGCAGGGTATCAAGACCAGCTCTTTCTCCTGGGCGCTGAGAGAGCGGGCAATATGCGGCAGGTGAGTGCAGACCTCCTTTTCTGATATTCCCAGCTCCTGTGACAATTCCCTGGAGCTGTAAGTTCCCTGAGATAGCAAGGTTATTATCTGCTGACGGCGGGTTTGCTTAGTTTTTGCTAAGTTCATCAGGTGTTTGCGCTTGGTGAGTTGGGCTATCGTTTTCGTTGGTAGTTGGGATCTTATTGATCCACCTTTTCAGAATATCCGAACTGTCAATTGGCCCCAGCCCGCTGAACTGGAAAAAGTCATCAAACTCATAACGATTGCCAGCTCGCCACCAATCTTTCAAGATCATGCCCGCTTCCCGCTTGAACATCCACTCAGAACCCAGATTACGCCTGAGGAATTTTTCCATAGTGGCCTCAGCCATCCATGAGATCAGGTAGTCGAGCGCGTAAAATTCTGGCGCCAGATCGAAGAGCTGGGTTTCTGGGAGATAGGAAAAACCCGTATATTTTTTCAGGAGACTGGCATAAAAGTCACCATCAGTCAGGTTATTGGCTTTGAACATCTGATACTCAGCCATAAATTTCCCGCCGTATCTTCTGAATACGGACATATCTTTCAAAGTTTTGTAAAAGGTTATCTCATCTATCTGTCGTGGGGAAAGTTTCAGTTGTCTTTCCAAGAAGGGCGGGGATAAGCACATATTCTGAAGCAGGAAAGCATAGGATTCTGAAAGCGTGTTCGAAGTGAAAAAATCTTTCTCAGGCGGCGAGAGTTCAGGATCGGTAAAGACATTACTCAAGGCGTGGCCCATTTCATGGAAAAGTGTTTCCAAATCGATCCAACCACCTTGGGGATTCATTACCAGATGGATGTCGTGGGGGATTCTCAAGGCAAAGCTCATTGCCTGGAAGCTTTTTCGAGGCGAGTAATCGATTTCGAGGTGAAGTCCAGGAATGTTTGCTACCCGAATTCCCCAATTTTGGAAAAACTCGAGGTGACCCACCAAGGGGATTTGCTTAGGGAAAATTCGGTCCAGTTCGCCCAATCCGAGCAGATAGATTGAATCGAATCTATTGAGTTCGGCCAGCGGCAACCCTAGACTATTTTGAACCCAACCCTCCATTGCGGTAAGATAAATTTCACCGGTTTGCTCGAGCAATTGTTGAAGCTTGTGGAAGTGATTCTCGTAGTCAATGAGCTTTTTATCCTCACAGTAGGCCGAATAACTCTTGTAGCCAAACTCATCGTTCAAGAGTTCCAGAAAGGCTTCCCAAAAACTTAGGGCAAAAGGTTTCAGGAATTTGCACAGGCTGCTGGTCTCTTTCTCTAGGATCCGCCGTCCTTGGAGGTCGCTTCGTTTTTGACACCAGGAGAGGATGTCTTTGAAATAGATCTTCTCGCCATTAACGTGAGCGGCAGCGCCTTTGAGCCAGGTGAACAATTCGTTTTCGTAAGGAAAAACGCGGTATTGTAGATAGTGTCCAAGAAGGGTATGAAAGACCCTATTTTTCAATCTGGACTCAGTCTCACCGCTGCGCATCTGCAATATAATGCTGGGATCCAAGAGGTGTTCAAAGCCATCATATATCTTCAACTGGGAGGGGATGCTATCTTTTCCCATCCATATACTCAGCGCCCTTGAGGTCAACCGTTCATTAAGCTTTAGAAGGGCTTGTTCGATTCCATTCTGCTCAACTAGATTTGTTTCCGCAGCCATTTATTTTTCTTCGTCAACAGGTTCAGATCAACTACCACCACAACACCAGGATTATCGTCAGCTTCTAGCCAATGAATTGGATGGGAAGCCTAAAAAAGAGTGGAACAATGCGCTAATTGTAAACGCAATCGCAGAACAGGGGAAGAGATCAAGAAATATCAACCCTCAAAGGGATTTCGCAGCATGATAGTTTGTTCCCGCCCGGGACCTACTGAGACAACAGAAAGTGGGATTTCAGCCAGCTCTTCAATTTTGCGCAGATAGCTTTGAGTTTTTGAGGGTAGGTCTGAGAATTTGCGGGCGCCAGTGATATCTTCACCCCAACCCGGTAAATTAAGATAAGAGGGGTCGCAGCGCTCCAGGGTGAAACATTCATTGGGAAAGATTTCCATCGAGCTGGACTCGTGGACATATGAAGTGGCAATTCGTATCTGATCGAGACCAGTCAGCACGTCCAATTTGGTTATGGTCAGGCTGTTGAGTCCGTTCAACCGAGCGGCATTTCGCAGCACCACCATATCGAGCCAGCCACAGCGGCGTGGTCTTCCTGTGGTCGAACCGAATTCCGCTCCCTCTTTCTGGAGGTGCTCGCCAACAGAATCAGTGAGTTCAGTGGGGAATGGACCACCTCCTACCCGGGTGGTGTAAGCCTTGCAAATGCCCATGACCGTATCAATGCGGCTGGGACCAATACCGGCGCCGCAGCAAGCACCACCGGCAACCGCGTTGGAAGAGGTGACAAAGGGATACGTGCCGTGGTCTATGTCCAGGTGGGTTCCTTGAGCGCCTTCGAAAAGGATATTCTTCCCTTGGCGCCGACCCGTTTCCAGCAGTTCAGAGACATTGCCGACATATGGCCGAAGCTGCTCTCCGTAAGCGAGGTATTCGTCCGCAATCTGGTTGTAATCCAAAGGCTGAGCGCCGAGGAATTTTTCCAGGTAAAAGTTCTTCTCTTCTAGATTTTCCTTGAGCTTGTCCGTAAAAAATTTCGGATTGATCAGCTCGTGCACACGGATGCCAGCGCGGCTTGCCTTGTCTTCATAACATGGACCGATACCCCGACCGGTGGTGCCGATTTTACCCTTCCCTTTGCGGAGTTCCCGCGCATTGTCCACTTCACGATGGTAGGTCATGATCACGTGGGCCTGTCCGCTCAAGACCAGATTATCAGGACTCACCTGCACCTGGTGGCTACGCAGCTTGTCTATTTCTCCCAGCAACACACCGGGGTCCACCACCACGCCATTGCCAATGCAGCAAGTCTTGTTGGCATGCAGGATGCCGGATGGGATTAGGTGCAAGATGAACTTCCTATTCTCAACCACCAGCGTATGGCCGGCGTTGTTACCTCCCTGGAACCGAACTATATAGTCGGCGGACTCACTGAGGAGATCAACTACTTTACCCTTGCCCTCATCGCCCCACTGAGTTCCTACCACAACAACGTTTGCCATGGGTAAAACCTCTGTATGTTTGGAGAATTAAAGTAATGGGGACTTGGAGTGTTGGAAAGTGATTTTATAAGGTTCTGTTCGATCAGCTCTTAATTAACTTGCCACTCCATTTTAAGCCCGCAAGAGAATAATGGATTGGCTAAGAAATGTCAAATACAAGGTAGGTTCTGAGCGACCGGAACTACAAAGACCAATATGTTAGTCAAGTGCATAGAGCATAGGAAATCCCAAATTCCAAGCACCAAATTACAAACAAATCTCAAATTCCAATATCAAATGACCAAAACAGGTTTTCAATTTCGAATTTTGGTCATTGTGATTTGTTTGATATTTGATATTTGTGATTTGGAATTTCTGATACTCCCGCATCCAAGTAATACAGACCTATCGTTATCTTCGAATGTATACTTAATAAATCTTCGCTAGGAATCACGCTACTGCCATGGCCCGCAGACGGCTAACCCTCTCTTCAACGGGAGGATGGGTACTGAACCAACTGGCAAAGCCACCACCACTCAGGGGATTGACTATGAACATGTGTGCTGTTGCCGGTTTGGCCTCCTTCATGGGGATGCGTTTAGAAGCGGTGGCCAGCTTTTCAAGGGCACTGGCAAGACTTCTAGGATCTTGCGCCAAACGGGCTCCGGTCTCATCTGCCAGGTATTCCCGAGAGCGGGAAATGGCCATTTGAATTAGCACGGCAGCCAAAGGTGCAACAATGGACATGATAATGAGGACCAGAATATTGCCTCCTCCTTCGTCGTCATTTCCGCCTCCAAAGCCAAGAAGCGCGCCCCAACGGGCCATAGTGGCGAGCATCATCACCACTCCTGCTAATGTGGCGGCAATGGAACCGATCAAAATGTCCCGGTTTTTTACATGTCCCAACTCATGGGCCAAGACACCTTTTAGCTCATCGTCGTTCAGTAGGCGAACGATGCCTTGGGTAACCGCCACCACCGCGTTTTCCGGATTGCGACCGGTTGCAAAGGCATTGGGAGTTTCAGAAGGAATGAGATATATTCGCGGCTTAGGTATTCCCCCCCTTTGGGCCAATTCTGCCACCAACTGGTGGATTTTTGGAGCTTCACTTGGGGTTAGCTCCTTAGCCCGATACATGGCGAGGACAATTTTGTCTGAAAACCAGTAACTGCCAAAATTCATTATCAAAGCAAAAACAAAGGCGATCACCATGCCTTGATTGCCGCCGAACATTCTGCCGAAGAGGACTATTAGCACGGTTAGGGCTGCCAGCAAAACAGTAGTTCTGAGCTGGTTTGCCATCATAGGTTATACCTCCTTGAGACTTTCGAGTTCAATTTAACCGAAACCATTGAATAAAAAAGATTTCAATGAACGGTCCATAAAACACATTCTAACAAATAGAAAATTAATCCCGACTGGCGGTCTTGTCAAGGCGGAGATGGCAAGGGTCTATCGCTGCAAACAGGCTATATTAAAGCCAAGTATCTGGAGCGCGAAAAAAGTTGAAAGATTAAAGAATTAGGGAATTGAGGGATTAAGGAATTACAAAAAACTTGATGGATTCCATGCCGGTATTCATCTAATCCCTAAATCCCTTAATTCCTAAATTCCTGAATTTGTTTTGGCTTGATTTTGGCATTTGTGAAGTGCACGATTCCACGGAGGAAAAAGAAAAGCGTCAGGCCCGCCAGCAGCAGAGCTGTCCCGAGATGCAGCCAGGTGGGGAGCAGTTCGCTGGTAGCGGTGGCCAGTCTGGCTTGCAAGGAAATTCCAAGGAAGCTGTAGAGCCAATCGGTTGCCAATCCCAACAACACGGAAAAAGCCGCAATAGAACCCAAGTAGACAATCACGCCGCGTCTGCCCAGGACTTTGGACAATACTGTGAGAGAGGCAAAATTCGTGGCCGGTCCCGCCAGCAGAAACACCAGAGCCGCACCCGGGCTAACTCCCTTCATAATCAAGGCAGCGGCTACCGGAGTAGAGGCGGTGGCACAGATGTAGGTGGGGATGCCGGCAGCCAGCATGATTAACATTGTGACAAAGCCGCCCCCCAGATAACGGCTGGTCAGGTCCTGGGGCAACCACAGAGCTATAGCGCCCGCCAAGATGAAGCCAACAACTATCCAGCCGGAAAGTTCCCGATAGAGGTCGAAAAAACCATAATGAATTCCGCTCCACAACTTCCGCACCATGCTGTGGTGGTTGCTATGTTCCTCGGGCGGACAATTTTGGCCATCGCAACAGCCATCCACGCGGCAACTGAGGTCGGACTGCACTGAGATCTGTTGTTCCTCTTCTCCTGCAAAAAAGTTTTCCATAGTTCCTGCGGCAAAAGCGGTGATAAAAGCAGCAACCGGTCGAATAACAGTCATAAGCGGATCCAAGAGGGCGTAGGTAATGGCGATGGAATCCACTCCAGATTCGGGTGTGGCGATGAGAAAGGCGGCAGTAGCACCCCGGTTGGCTCCTTGTCTTTTTAGACTGACCGCAGCCGGTAAAACGCCGCAGGAACAAAGGGGTAAGGGAATACCCAACAGCGCTGCTTTGAAAACTGAACGGACCCTTCCACTGTGGAGGTGTTTGGCAATGGTTTCAGGCGCAAGAAAGAGGTACATGAGCCCGGCAACCAGGACTCCCAGTATCAGATATGGAGCTGCCGCCACGAAAAGGGTCCAGCTCGCCAGTGCTATTTGAAAAACAATATTCATGGATAAGCCTTAGTATCAATCCCGGAGGTGCTCGAGGGTGATTTTGATCAACTGTGACACGTGGTTGTCGCTGAGACGATAGTAAAGCACGACCCCGTCCCGCCGATTGGAAACAAGTTGCAGATTTCTAAGGAGCCGGAGCTGATGGCTAACCGCCGACTCGGTTAACCCGAGCATGGCGGCCAGGTCGCAGACGCACATCTCCCGCTGTTCCAATGCCCAGAGGATCTTCAAGCGAGTCTCATCGGCCAGAGCCTTGAATATCTGGGCCAAGCTCTCGGTTTCATTCGGGGCGAGCGCTGATGCAATGGCCTTTTCCACCGTGCGACGGTGGATAAGGCGGCAGTCACATAGGTCCCTGCTTTGTTCAACCACAGCAAACCTCCTACCTTATCTGAGTATATGTTCATATATTAAAATAATAAATTGCTGCTGTCAAGGTAAGAAGAGACTATTCAGGAGTTTCCCCAAAAATCTCATTTACGAGCTAGGCATAGGGGAAGGCTACTCCACAACGAGCAATTCGCGCCATTTTATGGCAGCGTCCCGGTTAAGAAAGCACCAAATCTTCATGCAGTCCCTAGCCGGGCGGAGATGTGCACAAAAAGGTCGCTCAGATGCTCGTTGTTTCGCAGCCTGCCCCTATGCCTTTGCTGGTGTCTCTTCTGAGTGACTGGCGGAAGGTCTGTAGCCACTTCCCCGGCTGTGTCTGGGGGAGCCCCTGGCCCCGTTCCCCAGGAACGGGGAACAGGGAGGGGGTGCCTTCCCCCGGTCACAGCCGGGTTTGAAGTGACCAGACCGTGAGCCTCGGAACGACTGAAGAGACACCAGGAAGGCATTTTCATTCTTGAAACCAGGACAAACTGGCTTGGCAGACAAAGATCAATCAACAATTTTTGGGGAAACTCCTATAGGGTTATACTGGCTAATGGTGGGCTGATTTCAACCCGAACCGGTTCACAAATCTTTACAAGCCTCAAAAGGGCTGGTTGACGGCCAACCCTGGATTTGCTATGAGGCTAAAATGTCAAATTCCACCGCATCTTGTTTAGCCGACTATCATTTGCAATGCTGACAGCTTTACAAACCTACCTTTGAGGATTACTGCTATGGTTAATATGGAAGCAATCAATCAGGCGGAGGCGGTCCTGAAAAACGTTGTCATCACGACCCCACTAGTCTATTCAAACTACTTTAGCCGCCGTTTTGATGCCCACATTTATCTCAAACTTGAAAATCTCCAAAGAACCGGCTCTTTCAAGATCCGTGGAGCTTACCACAAACTGGAAAAAATCCGCCATAGCCTGGGTCCGGGAGGTGTTGTCGCAGCGTCGGCTGGCAACCACGCCCAAGGGGTAGCGCATGCTGCTCAGCTAATGGGCGTATCTTCCTCCATTGTCATGCCCGAATGGGCCTCCATAAGCAAACAGATTGCCACCCGGTCATACGGCGGTCGGGTGATACTAAGCGGCAAGAGCCTGGCAGAAAGTCTGGCTCAGGCCCGCAAGTTAGAAGAGGAGGGCCGAACCTTCATTCATCCTTTTGACGACGAGGATATTATTGCCGGTCAGGGAACCATAGGTTTGGAGATTGTCTCACAGTTACCTGAGGTGGAGGCCATCCTGATCCCTGTTGGCGGCGGTGGCCTCATAGCCGGAATTGCCACCGCGGTAAAATCTATGTTGCCGCAGGCTTCAATAATTGGGGTTCAGACCGCTGCCTGTGCTTCAGCGCTGGCTGCTCGCAGTGCTGGTAAGCCCACCGCAGTAACTGATAAATATTCCATTGCTGATGGAATCAGCGTCAAACAAACGGGACAGCTGCCATTTACCATCATGCAAAGATTCGTTGACGATCTGGTGGCTGTACAAGAGGAGGAGATTGCCACCGCAATGCTCGAGTTGCTCGAGCGGAAAAAAGTCTTGGCCGAGGGGAGTGGTGCTGTTCCCCTAGCGGCTATGATGGGCGGGCAACTGAGCAGCCTGCATGAAAAGGTGGTGGTTCTTGTAATCAGCGGCGGCAACGTGGACACCCATTTGCTGGGGAGAATCCTCCGTCAGGGCCTTTTTAAGAGCAACCGCATTATGAGGTTCTCGGTACAACTAAAGGACGTTCCGGGCGCTCTCGCTGATCTCCTCAAAGTTGTCGCCAACTGCCGTGGCAACATTCTGCACGTCTCCCATGATCGTCTTGGCCGGCATCTCCCTGTGGAGTTAACTCGAGTGGAATTGGAGGTGGAAACCAGGGGGGCGGATCATATTGAAGAACTGCTGGATGCACTCAGCACCAGCGGCTACGAGGTGGAGGCCCGTTGAGCCATCGAGATCTTTTCTTGTAGCTGCCGAATCCCTTCATTATCCGGGGTCATGGTCGCTACTCGTTGGCACTGTGCCATGGCTTCGTCCAATTCTTGGTTCTGCATGAGCAGCTCTGCCAATCTTTGCCTAAACAAGGAATTTTCCGGCTCCAGTTCAACACTTCGACGAGCCAGAGAGAGTGCTATTTCCAGGTTCGCCTCTGTCCGCCCATAAACAACGGCAAGACCGCTCAGAGCTGCCGCATCCTGACCATTGATTTGCAACGCCTTCTTGAAACCATTCATGGCCTCATCGTCCTTGCCCTGTTCCAGAAAATAATCACCAATCAGACGCCAAGCCTGGGCCCAATTGGGTTTTAGCTTCACCGTTCGCTCCAAGTGAGTCAAAGATTCTGCAAGCCGACCCTGCTGCCCGCAAAGCTTTGCCAGTTGAAAATACACAGTAGCATTCTCAGGTTCCAGTTCGGCAGCTCGGTTAAAGGCCAACTCAGCCTCAGCCTCTTGCTTGAGACTCAGGAGGGCGCAGCCCAGATTGTATTGGGTCATAGCGTCGTTGGGATCCAGCTCGGCTACTCGCGAAAACTCTGTAAATGCTTGCTGGAATCTGCCCATCTGCGCATAGCAAACCCCAAGGCTATTGCCGACGTTCACGTTGTAAGGGTCAATAGCCAAGGCCCGTTGGAACTCCTTCACTGCCTCTTCCATTCGACCACTTTCGTAGAGCCGATCGCCACTAATATTCAAGCTTACTGCGTCAAAGAGAGTCTGGGTGTTTGGTCCAAAAAAACCGGTGTGGACCAGTGCCTTACGCCCATTTTCCAATATATCCTGTTTGGCAAAACCCGGGCACGGGTGGATGCTTAGTCCAATTTGCACTGTGGTGCTCAACTCTGATTTTACTCGCTGTCGGATTGCACGACCCTGCTCCTGTGCTGAATCAGCATCTGCTCCTGGTAGAAATACACCGAATCGATCTGGACCGGCCCAGTCCACTGTTGCTTCAGCGGGACAACATCCACCACTCAACTCCAGAACCTTTTTGGCTCTGCGTGCCGCTTCTCTCGAGCCATGCTGTCGCTGCCAAACTTTCCAGTCATCCAACCTGACCATAAGGAAAGCGGCATCCTCATCGTCGTTAAAAAAAGATGACAGCCTCTTCTCTATTGCCGATTCGCGTTTGGGTACCAACCCCCGTTCGCGGAGTGAGTGATAACTGAGGATCTTGTTACCCTTTTTCTTCTGCGCCATGTCCGCCGCTAAGGCTGCCCGTCGAATCACCTCCTCTGCCGCAGCCGGTCCTCCGCCAACCTCGCTCTTTTCCCACGGAAGGAATGGCCCATCATCATAGAAATCCTCCGGAAAACGAGCAATACCTGCCGCTAAATCCCACTGACCAGAACGTGTCTCTAACCTCCTGTCACTGTTTATTAGGGTTTCGTACAGCCGCTCAGTCCAAAGCTTTACGTCTCTACTATGGGCCTTGGGCCAGAAGATTGCCACATAGCCACCTCCCAGGTGTGCAGCCATGGACGCGCTCGGAAGCGCTTCCACCACCTGAGGTGCCAAGGGTGTCCAGAATGGATCGGCTCCAGCCCAAACCTCAGGGGCTGGTTTCACCACAAAGCAGACGAGGGTGAATTGCGCCGCGCCGGGGCCATCGCTTAGCAATCGCCGCGAAGTCAGACTCCCATCATTCTCGGCCACTTCAATGGCGTGGCTGAGCTCCCGCATCAAGGCTTCCCGACGCCAAAGCATTGTTTCCGCTTCTCTGCATAAGTATTTTTCCCATTGTAGTCTCTCAAGGCAAAGGCCGCCAATCCGTGCCAGGAGAGAGAAATTCACAACATTGTCGAATCTCCGGTCCACACCTTCAGCAAATAAAACTCCGATCACCCTCCCACGCTGGATCAAGGGAAGCAGCAGCCACTTGAACTGCTGGTCATATAAAGGTCGCCGGCTCAAAACCACATCATTTATCGCCTTCAATACCGCTTTTGGGGAATTGTTCTGGCTGAGCAGGCTGTAATCGGGGAAAGGAGGAAAAATGGTGAGTTGTTTGCAACCGAGCAAGTCGTCAAATTCCTTTTGAAAAACCCCTTGTTGGGTCACCACGTCCGCTGGAGTCAACTCGATAGAGTAGAATTCCATGTCGCTCCTCAAAACACAATTATCAGTACATTGTTTGCTGCACTAAACCAAGGAATAGAGCTATTAAGGAAAACTAAGCGGGTCGGAGACTGTCAAATCCGAAATTCAAATACGCGTCTTCATTCAACTCCGCACATCCCACATCTACTGATACCAAAACATCTCGCAACTTCGATCTCGGATTTCAGTTCGCTAGCTGGGCAGCCGCCGCAGCGATGACCTCCGCATCTCCCGGCTGTAGGGTTCTCATGTCTAGCAGGAAGAGTTCCTGTTCCACCCTGCCGATGATGGGTACCTCATAGCCACGAAAGTGCGCCTCCAGGCGGGTAGCTGAGATTTTTTCGGAACTCAGCGCCACCAGTTTGGTGGGTAGAGCCTGGACCGGCAGGGCGCCGCCGCCCACCATGGAGGAGCCGTCCATGACCTCCCCTTTGATATGCGCGGCCATACTATTTCTTAGACGCTCAAGCAAGTCGTGCGCCTGTTCCTCCAGAGTTCCCAGTTCGGTGGCAATCATTCTCAGGGTAGGAATAGCTTTGATGGCGGCATCCTCGTCGCGGTAAAGTCTAAGGGTTGCCTCCAAGGCTGCCAGTGTCAGTTTGTCGACGCGAAGGGCACGTGTGAGAGGGTTTTGGCGCAGCTGCGTCATTAATTCGTTACTCCCCAAGATAATACCCGCCTGGGGACCTCCCAACAGTTTGTCGCAACTGAAGGTAATCACATCCACCCCGGAACGAACCGTATCTTGGACAGTGGGTTCTCCGTTCAAGCCAAATCGGGTGAAGTCCACAAAACAACCGCTGCCGAGATCTTCCATAACAAGCACGTCATGTTTTTTCCCAAGCGCCGCCAGGTCTTTTAAGGACACCTCCGCAGTAAATCCGATGATTTGATAGTTACTGGTGTGCGCTTTGAGCAGGAGTGCTGTGTCCGGACCGATGGCCGCCTCATAGTCGTAGAGATGGGTTCTATTTGTACAGCCCACCTCCCTGAGAAGGGCACCGCTGCGGGCCATAATATCAGGAATCCGGAATGAGCCACCGATCTCCACCAGTTGCCCTCTCGAGACCACAACCTCCCTGCCCTGCGCCAGGGTATTGAGAACCAAAACCACTGCCCCCGCGTTGTTATTGACCACCAAAGCCCCTTCTGACCCAGTTATCTCGCAGAGAATGGCCTCGGCATGCACGTAGCGAGAACCCCTACTACCGGCCTGTAGATCGTACTCCAAATTGGAGTAGCCGCTCCCGATGAGCTGTAACCTTTCCAGCGCGTCTTGAGCAAGCAACGAGCGGCCAAGATTGGTGTGGACGATGATACCGGTGGCATTGATGACACGTTGCAGGGTGAATGACGCTAAACGTTCGATTTCCTCGTAGATTATACTCACTAGATTGGATCGGTCGAAGTATTGGGGATCAGGTCCGATTTCACCACTCAGAATTGCTTTACGGGTGCGGTCCAGGATGTTTCGAACCGCTCTAACCACCAGGGTGCGAGGATAAGTCTCAACTGCCTCCTTGATGGCCTCTTCACGCAAAATTTCATCCACCGCCGGCAGAGAACGTAGTGTCTCCTTGCTGACCGAATCTTCCATGATGATCAATCCCCGTGGATTTTGGCTGAGGTTGGCAATCTACTACTATAAAAGTGCTGAAATAGCAAGGATTTTTGGCTGTTAGTGGCTTGCTTAACCAGACGAACCGCTCATCCGGGAAGATTGAGCTTGGATAGACGGAAGCGTTGATGCAGGACAGGACCAAGATAGAGCACCACCGCCATCTTTATAAGACCTCCTGGCAGCGGGACAAGGAAGCCTATTTTTACCGCTGTGCTCAGTGAGACAGCCTTTTCCTGGATAAGATTCAGGTTGAAGTAGAGCACGGTAACACCCGGAAGATATATGGCCATGGTGCCGGCCAGAAGCACCAAGAGGAGAAAGGAGCGCTTCAACTGATCCCGCCTCTCTGTGAAACGGCCAATGACGTAAGCCCCGAAAATGAATCCCAACAGGTAGCCGAAGGTTGGCTGTAGCACGTAGCCAGGTCCGCCTCCATGAGCAAATATAGGAATGCCCATCAGGCCAACGAGGACGTAAACTAACTGGCTGACGGCCGCCAGCCGCCCCCCCAAAATCAGCCCTGAGAACATGACCATGAGTGTCTGCAAGGTCAGGGGCACATAAGGAATGGGAACCCTGACAAAGGCACCAATCCCGCTCAAGGCAGCAAACAGAGCCACCAAACTCATCTCTTGAGCGCTCAGCCACCTTGCTTTTTCTCTAACTTCTTCCAATCGATTGCTTCCAATCATTATTGTTCACGAAACGGCTTTGCAAAACTGTCGCGTGAATGATGCGGGTCAAACAAACGCTAGTAACTCTAATGAAAAAGTGCAGTGCAGTCAACGTTGGTAGGAAAACAAAAGTTGTTCCGCCTGGTGCCTTTTCGCTGCGTCTCCGCATCAAACTGCCAGCTGTCCGCTCCCTTGCCTTTGCCAAACAAATGCGTTAGTTTCTTCCTCTACCGACGGCTAGGAACTAACACGAGCTCCAAGTAAAGAATAGAAGGACCTGGCTTTGAGCTGCCCCAAGGGAAAGGCACAGGGCTCAAGGTACATGGTAAAATGAATTTTTAATATTTTTTCTGTCCCTGCGCCTTGAACCTTTTCTGTTGGCAAAACCATTGAAACTTGACCTGGCCCAAAGGACCAGGTTCTCTGGCTCCAATAAACTTCCCGCCGAGGATGGCGCTGTGAGCGGAAAAACCTGGTTATGAATGAGGACTTACTAACAAGAGACGACTGGAAATTTCTGGTTGGAGGTGGTCGCCTCGATGACCTCTACACTGCCATTGCGAATACCACCACCCGTAAGGTTTTTGCTCAAGGCATGAGCGAGTGGGCCCTCGCTTATGCCATAACCCAATTGCTTCCACGTCTCAAACGTACGGTACTGCTCATCACACCCTCTGCGAAGCGAGCCTGGCAAGCTCAACAGAGCATCTCCTTCTTTCTTGGACTTTCTGAACAGCGCTCAGGAGATCCGCTAGAATATCCCCTTTGGTTTTTTCCGGCATCCCAAGGTCGCATGCCAGCGGAACCGTTCGTTGCCCCTGATGTCCAGGCTCAGCGGCTGGCAACTCTCTATGTGGCGGCCGCCAGCAACCAAGCTAAGATTATCGTCGCGTCAGCCCAAGCGGTAATGGAAAAGGTCTTGCCCCGAAAAGATTGCATGGATGCCAGCCGCTACCTGGTAAAAGGTGAGCAGGTATCCCGTGAAGCCCTTTTATCCCACTTGGTTTCCATAGGATACTACCGGACCGAATTGGTGGAAGAAATGGGTGATCTCAGCGTGCGAGGCGATATTGTCGATCTTTATACGCCACTCTACCAACAACCTCTGAGATTGGAGTTTTTCGATGAAACTCTGGAATCAATTCGCTTCTTTGATCCGGCCAACCAGCGTTCCAGTGAACATTTGGAAGATGTCATCCTATTGCCGGCCCACGAGGTAATGCTTACCGGGTCCAACCAGGAACGGGCCAGTTCCTCGCTGAAAGTTGCCATGGGCAAGGAGAAAGTATTTCGCAACGATCTGGAAATTTGGCTCGAGCGTGTGAGCGGCTCAAGCCACTTCCCTGGCATCGAGCAACTACTGCCCCTCTACTACGAACAACTGGAAACCCTATTACACTACCTACCAACATCGACCTTGGTTGTGCTCACTGATCCCGGTAGCATCAGGAAATCGGCAGCTGAAAGCTTCAGTCAAACTGAAAGCGATCGGGATTTTGCCAGCCAGCACTCTCGCTGGTCCCTGCCCCCGGAAAGCTATTTAATCGACGATTCAGAAATGCTCGCCATGCTGGAGCGTTATCCCCAAGTCTTGCAGGGTGCTCTCCCCCTTCAAGATGAAGTGGAGCAGAAAGAAGCCACGGTGCTTCACTTTCGCCTCCAGGACCATGAAGGATTGCAGCAACATATCCAGCGCCATCGGCAACGGCAGCGACTCTTGGAACCCCTGGCCCAAAGACTCCGGCAATGGCAAAAATTTGGGATCAGCCCTTTCCTTGTCTGTCGTACGGCTGAACAGGGCCGCCGCATGGAAGAATTGCTCGTTGACTATGAAGTGGACTCATTGTTCACCTCTGAGCCCTTTGGCCACCTATCCTTTCGCGCCCCAGTAACCAAGATTATAGTGGGACATCTGCCCAGGGGATTTCTCTGGCCTGACGAGAATCTCGCGGTTGTAACAGAGACGGAAATCTACGGTGACAAGCCGCGGCGACGCCGTGTCAGGCCCTCTGAAACCGGCTCTTTTTTAGCTTCGTTCGCCGATCTCCAGGCTGAGGATTTTGTCGTTCATTTGGACCACGGAATTGGCATTTATAAGGGATTGGTGCATCTAAGCATCAACGGCCTAGCCAACGATTTTCTTCTGGTGGAGTACCAGGATGGCGACCGTCTCTACCTCCCAGTTGATCGATTGGATCGAGTCCAGAAGTATATCGGCATCGAAGGCCATCAGCCCCGGGTGGATAAGCTGGGAGGGCAACGCTGGGCCTCTACGCGCAAACGGATCCAGAAATCCATCCGCAAGATAGCCAAAGAACTTCTGCATATTTATGCCTTACGCCAAATAAAGGAAGCAACGAACTTCTCACCACCGGACAGCACCTTTCGGGAATTTGAGGCAACCTTTTCCTACGAAGAAACCCCGGACCAGCAGGCTGCCATAGAAGAGGTCCTTGCAGACATGCAGCAGCCCAAAAGCATGGATCGCCTCATCTGCGGTGATGTCGGCTTCGGCAAGACTGAAGTTGCCTTGCGAGCCGCATTCAAGGCAGTGATGGATGGTAAGCAGGTTGCGCTTCTGGTGCCCACCACGGTACTGGCAGAACAACACCTCCTTACCTTCGAGCAACGGCTCAATGGTTATCCGGTTTTCCTGGAAGTGCTCAGCCGCTTTAAGGGGAGATCGGAACAGCAAAAGATCCTGGGTGAACTTAGAAACGGCCTCGTGGACATCGTTATCGGCACCCACAGATTGCTGCAAAAAGACGTTGTGTTCAAGGACCTGGGATTGCTCATCATCGACGAAGAGCACCGATTCGGCGTCCGACACAAAGAGCGCATCAAACAGCTGCGCGCTGAGGTGGATGTGCTTACCCTGACCGCCACACCAATTCCCCGCACATTGCACATGTCCCTCATTGGAATTCGGGATCTAAGCACCATCGACACGCCGCCGCAGGATCGTCGGGCCATTGAGACCCGGATCTGCTCTTTCGACGACATCATCATCAGGGAAGCCATTCTTAAAGAAAAGGCGCGGGGGGGCCAGGTCTTCTTTGTCCACAACAATGTCAAGACCATTTATCGGATGGCTGAACACATCCAGGAAATGCTACCTCAAGTGAGCGTGGCCGTAGCCCATGGTCAACTCCGCGAACGCGAACTGGAAAAGGTCATGCTCGACTTTGTTCGCCGTCGCATAGACGTTCTCGTCTGCACGACAATTATTGAGTCTGGCCTGGATATCCCCGCTGCCAACACCATCTTCATTAATCGCGCTGACAAGTTCGGCTTGGCGCAAATTTATCAACTCCGTGGCCGGGTGGGAAGATCTTCGGAGCAGGCCTATGCCTACCTGCTCATTCCGGGTGAGCATCTGGTTACCCGTCAGGCCCAACGCCGCCTTTTGGCCCTTATGGACTTCACAGAATTAGGTTCCGGTTTCAAAATAGCCCTAAATGATCTGCAAATCAGAGGCGCAGGAAGTATTCTTGGAGCCGCACAATCCGGGCACATTGCTGCGGTGGGCTATGAAATGTACGTGCACCTTATGGAGAAGACCATCGCCGACCTCAAGGGAGATACAACCAGGGAAGCGGTGGAGCCGGAAATTCGTCTCAATTTAGCTGCTCATCTCCCGGCAACCTATATTTCCGAAAGCGGGCAGCGGCTGACTTTATACAAGCGCCTCGCCACTGCCAGCAATGAAAGTGAACTTGCCGACCTGGAAGAGGAACTGCGTGATCGTTTCGGCCCCCTCCCTCCTGAAGCTTCCCACCTTCTGATTCTGCTGAATCTAAAGCTGCTCTTACGGAGGCTGTGGATTAGACGGCTAGACGTTCTTGACGGTGAATTTGTCCTCACCTTTTCGGAAGAACCGGAAATAGACCTGGACAAGCTAACTCATCTGGTTGCCTCGCATTCTGAGCGATTGCAGTTTACCCCTGACCACCGCCTCTACTTCAGGGGCTCCAGCCAGGACATAGTAGGGGCCATCACTGAGCTCAAAAAGCTCTTGCACAACTTAGAGTAACATGTTATCAGTTGTGACTTGCAAGCTTTTTGTTTTGAGGTCAAGTAGTTAGATCAATTTAGCCTTGCCCGTTGGGGAATGGATATGCGCTGGAAAAGTTGGATTCTCAGTGTGTCGTTGTTTTTCTCACTGGAATGCGTCATATCCCTATCTCTCGCCGAGGCGGATGTCGTAGATCGCATCGTTGCCTACGTCAATGAGGATGTCATCACCCTGAGTGAACTAAACGAGAGGACACATGAATTTACAGCCATGAGGGAGCAGAATCCTTTTCTCCCTGAACAAGACCAGTCTCCGGAAGCGATTCGCCGCGAGGTCCTGGACGGCCTTATAAACGACCGTTTAACCGCGCAAGAGATAGCTCGACTCGAAATCAAAGTCAGCGAGGCGGAGGTGGATGAGGTAATTGACAATATCAAGAAGGAGAACCAGCTTACCACAGAGGCGGTGGAGGCCCAACTTCGCAAAGAAGGAATGACGATGGAGGATCTTCGCCGCAATATTAGAAGAAGTCTGGAGCAGAACCAGCTCATCCAGCGCGAAGTCCGCAGAAAAACGGTGGTCACCGATGAACTGGTAGAGGCATATTACCAGTCTCACTTGGCGGATTTTCAGGAAAAGGAACGATGGCGCCTCCATGATATTTTCCTGCCCATCCGCGCCGATGCCAGCCCTGAAGAGGGGGCGCGATTATATGCCTATGCCCAACAGATCCATGACCGCCTCCATCAGGGCGCCGATTTTGCTGCAATGGCTCAGCGCTACAGCCAAGGTCCGGGCGCCGAGGCGGGCGGCGATCTGGGTTTCTTCTCCAAAGGCGAACTAGAATCGGTGCTGGAGAAAGCCATTGAAGCACTTGAACCTGGTGAAATTAGCCCGGTAATTCCGACAGACAGGGGGCTGCACATCCTCAAAGTTACCGATGTTGACCAAACGAACGCCAAGTCCCTGGATGAAGTCCGGGAGAAAATTCGTCGCTTGCTTTATCAGCGAGAAATTGATTTTAAATACAGGGAATGGCTCAGCGGTCTACGAGAGCGCTCCTATGTAAAAATTGTCTTCTAAGAAGGCAGATATCCGTGGTCCGTTGTCAGTTGCAGGATCGTATAGAATTGACTTTTCTGCTTTTGTTCAAGGTGCCTCTGGCAAATGACCATTGTCTATTGACCCTTGACCAATGACAGATGACTAATGACCAGTGACTAATCGACAACTGACACGAAGACACATCGGACCGTTGAGTGTGGCTGGATCCATATTCGCACCACTACTGGTTGAGTGAGTAGCGGAGTAGCCGGCATGGCTGTAATCACCACTGTCGAACAGATTGGCGGGTTTGTTGGCGAGACGGTAACCATCCGTGGCTGGCTCTATAACAAGCGTTCAAGCGGCAAGATCCGCTTCCTCCAAATCCGTGACGGCACCGGAACCATTCAGGCTGTGGTGGTTAAAAAAGAGGTAAGCCCCATTGCCTTTGCTGCCAGCGACACCCTTACCCAAGAATCATCCCTAGAAGTAACCGGCACCGTTCGTGCAGATTCCAGAGCTCCCGGCGGCTGCGAGCTAATGGTGAGAAATATCGAAGTAATTCAGGTGGCTGATGATTTTCCCATTACTCCCAAGGAACACGGTCCGGCATTCCTGCTGGATAATCGTCACCTCTGGTTGCGCTCTGCAAAACAACACGCCGTCCTGCGTATCCGCAGTCATGTTATCCAGGCAGCTCGGGAATACTTGAACCGGGAGGGATTCATTCTCTTTGATGCCCCAATACTTACCCCCACCGCCTGTGAAGGCACTAGCACTCTTTTTGAGACTGATTATTTCTACGGCGAGAAGGCCTACCTCTCCCAAAGCGGTCAGCTGTATGCCGAAGCAGGTGCAATGGCCTTCGGAAAGGTATACACCCTGGGACCCACTTTCAGGGCGGAAAAATCCAAAACTCGACGACACCTCACTGAGTTCTGGATGCTTGAGCCTGAAGTGGCCTATGCTGAATTAAAAGATATTCTCTCTTTGGCGGAACAGCTAGTCAGCCATTTGGTTTTATCGGTGTTAACCCATAGAACCGAGGAGCTCCGGGTCTTGGAACGCGACGAAAGCAAATTAAAGTCAATAGTACCTCCGTTTCCGCGAATAACTTATGATGAAGCCCTAGATATTTTGCGCCAACAGGGCGTCTCTCATGAGTGGGGCAATGATTTTGGCACCGCTGAAGATACGTTAATCTCACAGCAGTTTGACTGTCCGGTAATGATCACCCACTATCCGCTCAAAGCTAAGGCCTTCTATATGAAGACTGCTCCCGACAACCCTGACGTGGCACTCTGTGTTGATGTGCTCGCTCCCGATGGTTATGGAGAAATTATTGGTGGTTCACAGCGGGAAGACGACTACCAAACCCTACTGAACAAATTGGAGGCGCATAAACTGCCGCGGGAGCCTTTCGAATGGTATCTAGATTTGCGACGCTATGGCACTGTACCCCATTCGGGCTTCGGTCTCGGTATTGAACGCACCGTTGCCTGGATCTGTGGCATTAGACATTTGCGTGAGGCCATTCCTTTTCCAAGGATGCTACAGCGCATATACCCCTAGTCTACATGACGATTTAGGCAACCGGTGACGGATTAGGGATGTTGAACCACTGAGAGCACAAGGGACACAAAAAAGTTAACGTCATGCAACTTATTGTTCTCTGTGAACTTTGTGTTCTTTGGGGTTAAGTCTAACTGTACAACAGGTGGTGAGGTCATGAAAAGGCTCGGCGCAAATCTTCGAGCAGAACGGTTAGCAAGGGGAATTAGTCTGGAACAAATATCTGCTGATACCAGAGTCAGTATGAGCATGCTTCGCGCCATTGAGGATGGTAATACCGGACAGCTTCCCGCCCCCGTTCTTGTCAAGGGATTTCTGCGGGCCTATGCAAAAAAAATTGGCTTGGATCCTGAGGCGCTGGTTGTCCAATACCAGGAGCTCACCGAAGAAGTGGATGCACGCCAGGACGCCATGGAGAAGTTTCACCGTCGGCTGCGGCCAAAATCATCCTCAAAAAAGGGACTTGTACTCCTCCTCGGTCTCGTTTTGCTCCTGGGTTTAACCCTTCTTCTCTGGCCTTCCAAACGGTTGCAGCAGGAGTCTCAATCGCCTGCAATTGGAGAGCAGACTACCACAACAGAAACCAACCAAGAGACAACCAAAAAAGAATCCTTATCAGAAACGAGCCAGGATCAACCCTTAGAGGTTGCCCAAGAGAACCTTGACCTGCCCAAGACACCAAATGGGCAAGAAACTGCAGGAGTCGATTTGACGGCTGAACCGCCATCCATATCTCCTTCCGAGGCTGAAGTCTCGTCCATGCGGCAAGACAGTATTCCCCCTGCAGCTCAATACAAACAGCAACCTAAAACCCTGTCTCCTGGTTATGTACTGCGGGCCGAAACGGTTGAAACCACCTGGCTGCTTATCACAGTCGATAATGGTAATGAGCGCGAGTACCTGCTCCAGCCGGGGGAACAACTAACATGGCAGGCCATATCAGGCTATAAGCTCCTTATCGGAAACGCCGCCGGCATCCAGCTTTATCTGAATGGTAAACCGCTTAAATCTCTGGGCGAAAGCGGCAGGGTGGTTCGCCTGGAACTACCTGATTCTTCCTTGACAGCTACCATCAATTCTGAGCAGACCGAGCCTGTGAACAGGCCATGACTGAGGACCGCGCTGATATCCGCTCTCATTGACCATTCATTCAACCCCGTTTCCAAAATGCGACCTGATAAATGTGAAAAGATAAATGATCCGCTTTGTGACAGGTAAGGTATATGGCCATTCGTCGAGCCGAGGCGATCATTCTTCGCAGCAGAGACTACAGCGAGTCCGATCGCTTAATTACCTTCTTTACTAGAAGCCAAGGGCAACTCACCGGTATCGCCAAAGGGGCGCGACGCAGCAAGAAGCGGTTCGTCCACACCCTTGAACCCCTCTCCCATGTCTCGCTTACTTATGCGGACCGGCCAACTTCCGGACTGGTGCGCATTGATGCCAGTGAGCTGAAAAACGCTTTCACCACCCTGCGGAGCGACATTGCCCGTCTCGGTTACGCCAGCCTGGGTTGCGAAGTTGTGCTAGAAATGTCACCCGAGAGGCAGGCCAATCCCTCGCTCTTTGTTCTGCTTTACCACTATCTTGAGCAATTGGAGCACGGTGCTGACCCGGAAAATACCTCTCTTCTATTTCAAACTCGAGTGCTCAGCCTCTGCGGCTATGCTCCCAATCTGCAAACCTGTGTGCGTTGCGGGCGAGAGATGGTTGCAGGTGAAGAATGGTTTTTCTCCGTTCCCCAAGGTGGTCTCCTCTGTACACCCCACAGGCGGGGTCCGGAAATCTACCCGATTTCGCCTGGCACTGTGATGCTCCTTCGCCAAGCGCAGCAGCTTCCACTTACCAGAGTATGGCGCCTAAGGTTTCAACGCCAATCCCGCGAAGAGTGCCGCTCTCTTCTCATAAATTTGACCCGGCACCACCTAGAAAAGGATCTAAAATCTCTCAAACTCCTCCATCAAATCGGTGCCCTGCAGCCGACGGAATCACCTGGTGCGTCCTAGTCTCAAATCATTCCAGCCTTTTTGAGGTATGCAAGTAATTATCAGAAGGACCTGGCTTTGAGCTCCCCCAAGGGAAAGGCACAGGGCTCAAGGTACCTGGCCTATCTTAGCCAGCAGCAGGCAGCAAAAAGAATCACAGTGTCAATGTTCTAAAGAACCTCATGCCCCATGCTC
This sequence comes from Syntrophobacterales bacterium, assembly GCA_050124835.1. Lineage (GTDB taxonomy): Bacteria > Desulfobacterota > Syntrophobacteria > BM002 > BM002 > BM002. The sequence continues at coordinate 29,364 of JASFEM010000019.1, forward strand.
TATGCTCTATGCTCCATGCCCTCAGCCTTGCGCCTTGAACTTTTTCTGTTGGCAAAGCCAAATGACTTGCAGCAAATGACTGACCTCCACCAACCGATTGCTGGTACCTCAGGCCCTAAATATATGAGGCTTGACAGAGAACCATTGGCAGGGTAATTTACGCTTTTAACCCATATTTACATCCCCTCTCCAAGGAGCCTTCCATGACATTTCAAGAATTGATTTTGGCTATTGAGAAATATTGGCACGATTACGGTTGTATCATTCAACAGCCTTACGATATCGAAGTGGGCGCCGGGACCTTCAACCCCGCCACCTTGCTCAGATGTCTTGGTCCTGAGCCTTACAATGTCGCCTACGTAGAACCTTCTCGCCGCCCCACCGATGGGCGCTACGGCGAGAATCCCAACCGTCTTCAGCATTACTATCAGTATCAGGTCATCCTTAAACCATCTCCCATGGATATACAGGAGTTGTACCTGGAAAGCCTTAAAACCTTCGGTATAGACCCTCTAGACCACGACATTCGCTTTGTGGAGGATGATTGGGAATCACCCACCCTTGGCGCTTCAGGGTTAGGTTGGGAAGTTTGGCTGGACGGCATGGAAATCACCCAGTTCACTTACTTTCAGACCGCCGGTGGTATGCCGCTGGATCCCATCTCTGGCGAACTCACCTACGGTCTCGAGCGGATCGCCATGTACCTCCAGGACGTTGACAACCTCTTTAATCTGAAATGGAACGATGAGATTACTTATGGCGATGTTCACCATAAATGGGAAGTGGAATTTTCCTACTATAATTTCGATGAAGCAGATGTGGACATGCTTTTCAAACTCTTCGAGATGTACGAGGCTGAGGCTGTCCGTATGAATGAACGCAAGTTGGTGTTGCCAACCTATGATTACTGTTTGAAGTGTTCACACACATTTAACCTGTTGGATGCCCGGGGAGCCATCAGCGTGGCCGAACGTACCAACTACATTGGTAGAGTACGGAATCTGGCTCGACTCGCAGCGCAGGGTTACCTGGAGCAGCGTAAGGAGATGGGTTACCCCTTGCTCAATCGATGGAAAAACCTATAAGACCGGGGCACAGGGGTAGTTTTTCTCAAGCAGTGACGTTGCAACGGAATCGGGAGAGAGTTTATGACAAGCGATTTTTTGTTAGAGATCGGTACAGAGGAAATTCCAGCCAGCTATATCCAGCCCGCTCTGGACGCAATGGCTACCATGATCAGCAAATTCTTGTCGGATCGGCGGGTAGCGCACGGTACTATCCGAACCATGGCCACGCCAAGACGCTTGGTCTGGGTGATCAAAGATGTGACGGATAAGCAAGAGGCTCAAATGGTTGAGATCACCGGGCCTCCCAAAGACGTCGCCTTTGACGAGGCGGGCAATCCCACCCAGGCCGCTATCGGTTTTGCTAAATCTCAGGGGGTGAACCCAGAAGAACTTCAGGTGAAACAAACCAGCAAAGGCGAGTACGTCATAGTCAGCCGCCACGAGGCTGGGATCTCAACTGTTGAACTGTTGGGTGGAGTGCTTGCGGATCTGATCGGGGATATACCCTTTCCCAAATCCATGCGCTGGGGCGATTTGAAGGTTACCTTCGCCCGACCAATTCACTGGATCGTCGCCCTGTTGGGCAAGGAGGTGGTCCCCTTCACTTATGGCAACGTAACGAGTGGTAACACCTCCTACGGGCATCGCTTCATGAGCCCTGGACCATTCGAGGTCACTGATATTAACGGTTATGTTGAGGCCCTGCGCGAAAGGTTTGTAACTGTAGATATAGCGGAGCGGCGGGAGCGAATACGGCAGATCGTTGCTGCCTGCGCCAAAGAAAAGAACGGTAATATCCGCGAGGATGAAGCTCTGTTGGACGAGGTGGTTCAATTGGCGGAGTATCCCACGGCCGTTTGTGGCAGTTTCGACCAGCATTACCTCGAGCTCCCGCAGGAAGTTTTAATTACTGCCATGCGTACACACCAGCGTTACTTCGCGGTGCTGGACGATGCAGGTAAACTGATGCCCTATTTTGTAACGGTCAATAACACCTTGACCCGCGACCCTCAAATTGTTGCCCTCGGTAATGAATACGTTCTCCGGGCCCGTCTCGAAGATGCCCGTTTCTACTACGTGGAAGATCAGAAGGTCTCTCTTGACGAGAGAGTCGAAGAGCTCAAAGAAGTCGTCTTCCACTCCAAGCTCGGGACTTCTTACGAAAAGCTGGAGAGGTTCAAAACACTGGCTGAATATATGGCTGATCAGGTAGAACCGGATGACAAGGCTACAGTTAGCAGGGCTGCCTATTTGTGCAAGGCCGACCTGGTGACTGGAACCGTGGGTGAGTTCCCAGAGTTGCAGGGAATCATGGGCCGCGCTTATGCTCAACTTGCCAACGAGGATGAGGCAGTGGCGGAAGCCATTTATGAGCACTACCTGCCAACCCATGCGGGCGGCCAACTCCCAGCTGGTACGGCTGGTTCTCTCGTGAGCATAGCGGATAAAGTGGACACCGTCGTGGGATGTTTCGGTGTGGGTCAGATTCCGACTGGCACTGCTGATCCCTTCGCTTTACGCCGCCAAGCCCTGGGGATCATTCGCATCATATTGGAAAAAGACCTCTCCATCTCTCTGTCTGATCTGATAGAGAAAGCCATCGAAGGCTTGGATGGAAAGCTCACCGAACCTGCTGAGCAGACCCATCAAGGTGTGCTGGAATTCTTCAAAAGGCGGTTGCAACACTTCCTCATCGGCCAGGGACATCCACAAGATGTTGTGGACGCTGTACTCGCCCATCATCTCGATCCCCTGGTTGAGACGGCCGCAAAAATAAGTACCCTTGCGGCCTTCAAAGAACGCGAGGGTTTTGAACCCCTTGTGGGCACAGTCAAACGGGTGGTCAACATCTTGAAGGAGCCAGTTGATGCACCAGTGGATCCGCAGAAGTTCGTGAACCAAGCCGAGAAGGACTTGTATCAGAAGCTAACTGCCTGTGAACAAGCTCTGGATAAGCCTCTTGCCGCTCGGGACTACTATGCGGTTTTGGACCAACTCAGTCAACTGAAAGCTCCAATAGACGGCTTCTTCGATGAGGTGTTGGTTCTTGACGAAAACGTGTCTCTGAGGCAAAACAGATTGGCTTTGCTCACGCGGATAGCAGGTCTTTTCCAACAGATGGCCGACTTTTCTCGCATCGTCCTGTAAACCTTGTCTAGGTTTGCCTCACAAACCAATGTGGCCGCAAATTTACCTTCTTTAGTAGAGGTGTTTGCTCTGGTTTTACTATGGGGTAGTGGTCTGCTTTCGGCAAATCCCTTGTGTTGTTCGGGTGTGTGGTCCCACCTTTCCTGCAGCAGAACCGCACGAAACATCTCACCTCACCGCCAGCATACGTGATCAAACAAGAATAAGAAGAAGTTTCTTTACAAGGTTCTACCTTTTTGTTAGCATGCGGTGATTTTTGAGCCCCCATTATTCGCGAAATGGTGTGACGATGCTGTGAATATGGCCGGGACGATTGTAGATTGCGGATTGAAAAATTACTGAAACTCCTGAGCAAACCAGATAACTCATGGCGGAATCTGAACTCTTAAATTGAATATCATCAATCTGCAATCTAAAATCCAAGAGCCAGGATCCAACCAGAGGCGTGCTTGGAAAGGACTGCAGGTGCCTAACGGCAGCAAGGCCACACCTGCGGTCGTAGGAGGCGGTTCGTAATTAATGAGAACTGGCTCAATCCGACTATGAAACCTAACAACATACCACTAATAGCAGGTTCGCGCCGGATATTAGATTCGTGCCCGGAACTGTTCTCTTCCTTGAAGCCCCATGCACATTAAGCAGCTCGAACTCTTCGGATTCAAGTCATTTGTCGACAAAGCCACCGTCACCTTTTCCACCGGAATCTGCGCGGTGGTGGGACCCAATGGCTGTGGTAAAAGCAACATCGTCGACGCCATTCGTTGGGTTCTGGGAGAGCAGAGCGCTAAACAACTCCGGGGCAAGTTCATGGAGGAGGTCATTTTTAGCGGTGCCAACGGACGCCCGTCGCTGAATTTTGCTGAGGTTTCGCTAGTCCTCTCCAATGAGGATGGCAAGGCGCCCCCCCCGTACCAAGATTACAGCGAAATCATGATCACGCGTCGCCTTTTTCGCTCGGGAGATAGTGAATACTTAATCAACAAAATCCCTTGTCGACGCATGGACATCCGCAGACTATTTATGGACGTGGGCGTCGGGCATCGTCACTATGCCATTATAGAGCAAGGCAAGATCAGCCACGTTGTTGAGTCCAAACCAGATGATATCCGCGCCCTTATTGAGGAAGCTGCAGGAATCACCAAGTTCAAACTCAAGAAGAAGGCCGCCCTCCGAAAGATCGAGCTGACCAAACAGAACCTTCTCCGTCTGGGTGACATCGTCGCAGAAGTTTCACGTCAGCTCTCAAGTCTGAAGCGTCAGGCCCAGAGAGCAAGCCGCTATCGCGCCCTCAAAAAAGAGATTAAGCAGATCGAAATCACTCGCGCCCTGCACCACTATTGGCAGTGGCGTAATAAATTGGAACTTCTGGAACAAAACCTGGGCTCTTTACAGGATTCTCGAGCTGAGCGAGCCGCGCAACTGGGCAGATTGGACGCCGATCTAACGGATCGATCCAGTCAGATGCACGAATTGGAGGAGAATCTCCAGCAGCGGAGAGAAGCGCTTTTTCAGCTAAAAAACTCAATCAGTAGCGACGAGAGCAGCCTACTCTATTTGCGGCGTCAAACAATAGAATTGGAGGAGAGACAGCAGCGTTTGTTTCAAGATATCCAGGAGCAAGAGGAACGTCAGGCGCAACTCACCCAGGAAAGGGAGCATATCGTTGACGGGCAACGAGAGTTGGCAGAAGCTTGCTCCCAGGCTGAAATCCTCGCCAGAGAGCTGGAGACTGAATTAAATCGAGAGAAAGCACGTTACAATCAGCTGAGCGATCGACTGGATGTAGAAAAGAGTGATCTGGTAGATCTGTTGGGAGAAATAGCGCGGGTTCGCAATGATCAGTTGTCCTTGCGAAAACGGCTCGAGGATCTCCAGCGTCGCCAAAACCGGCGTAGGCTTGAATATGAGGGCCTCGAGGAAAAGTCGAGCGAGTTGCAGCCACTGAGGCTGAGGTTGGAAAAGGAAAAATCAGCCATTGAAGCCGAGACTGAGAAACTGTCAGACGAGTTAGATTCTCTAAATCAAAAGAAACAAGAGCTTATACAGGCCCGAAATGAGTGCGCTGAGGAAATAAGCGGCTTGGAAAGTATATACAACCAGCAACAATCTCAGCTTCAGGTGCTCCTGGAGATGGAAAGTTCCTACGCCTGGTTCAGCGACGCGGTTAGAGCGCTGATGACCGCCAGGGATGAGGATCAACTCAAGTGCAGCATCCGTGGTGCAGTGGCCGAAATGTTGGAAGTGGATCCCAGTCATCGCCAGGCGGTTGAGGCAGTGCTCGGTGGCCGCTTGCAGGCTTTAGTTGTGGATTCGCTGAGCGATGCATGTACAGCCCTTGAACACTTGAAAAGCACCGGGAGCGGCCGGAATCATTTCATTCCTCTATCTGTTGCCAATAAGTCGCCTGAACCTGTCGCTAGTGGTGACGGCCCTGTTCCGCTCGTCAGTTTAATTAGGCCTCGTCCGGGTTATGAGGCCATTATTCAACACCTTTTCTCCAAAGTACTCTTTTGCTCCGACCTTCAGCAAGCTCTGTCATGCTGGCAGTCTCATCCTCACACTTTTGTTTTGGTTACCTCTGAAGGTGACTTGGTAGCCCAGGACGGGACACTCTGGGGGGGAAGCCAAGAACAGCAGATAAGCATCTTGGAAAAACAGGAGGAGAGGAAAAATCTCGAAGCCAAGGTTGCAGGTTCGGCGGAAAAGCTACAGGCGGGACAAGACAAGTTACGGAAAATTGAAGAGCAGCTTGTTCAGTTTACCTCACGATTCCAGACAATTCAGGACCAGCAGCAGAAGCTCCGTGATCGATTCATGGAACAGGAAAAAGAGCACTTCCGTCTTGAGACCGAACAGCAAAGAATCGCGGAGCGGCTAGCGGTACTTGATATGGAGAAAGATCACGATGAGGAAGAGGGCTCTCAACTCCAGATGGAGCGTGGCCAAAATGAACAGGAACTCGAGGCATTGGAAAAACGCCGCCAGGAATTGGAGGACGAACTAGCAGAAGCTCAACACCAACGCCAAGAACTGGAAGAAGTAGTGGACAACCTCCGGGAAAGAACAACCGCTCAGCAGGTCACAGTTGGCGCGCTTGTAGAGAAAAAAGAGGCAGCCCGCTCCAGTCATCAGCGGCTGGAGGAATACTCTGCGGAAGGCGACAGACGGCTCCAGCTGCTTCGGAGAGAGCGAGAAACCTGTCAGCAGCAGATAGAGCAGCTAAAAGTCGAGCAAAGCGAGACCCAAAAGCGACTTGAGGAGGCGCAGGGACAACTGCAGGAGCGAGAAAAGCTTCTTAGGAGTGAAGAGGACCACTGGCGTAAATTTGAAGATCAGCAGCATGCACTGGAATCGCGCAGGACGAAGATCCTTCAGCAAGACAAAGAACAGGAGCAGGAGGTTCAAAATCTGCGCCAAGAAATCACTGAACTCAACTTAAAAATCCAGTACCTCTTGCATCAGACCCAGGAACGCTACTATCTGGATCTCACCACCGAAAGCCCGCCTGACATGGAAGAGCCCATCGACCTCGACAGATTCGAGGAGAAAGTGCAGCGGCTCCGCGATCGAGTAGCGCGCATCGGTGAGGTCAACCTAACAGCCATAGAAGAGTACGAAGAGCAGCAGCAACGTCATGACTTCCTCACCGCTCAACGGGACGATCTAGTTCAGTCACTGGATGGTCTAAAAAAAGCAATTTCACGCATCAACCGAACCACCCGCAGGCGGTTTCTCAAAACCCTTGAAGCGGTAAATCGCAAGCTTTCTGAGGTCTTTCCCCTTCTCTTCAATGGAGGCAGTGGCCATTTGCAGTTGATGAACGACCGTGATCCACTGGAGGCTGGAATCGAAATTTTGGTGCATCCCCCTGGCAAACGGCTGACCAGCATGAGTCTGCTTTCGGGTGGAGAGAAGGCCCTGGCCGCGGCCGCACTCCTTTTTTCTCTTTATATGATAAAACCGAGTCCATTTTGCGTTCTGGATGAGGTAGACGCCCCGTTGGATGAAGCCAATATTGACCGCTTTATTGAAGTGCTTAGGAGAATTAGCCAAGAATCACAGATTATTATGGTCACCCACAACAAGAGAACCATGGAGATCTCAGATGTTCTTCTGGGTGTAACCATGGAAGAGCCGGGTATTTCCAAGATCATATCAGTTAACTTTCAGGGTATTCCTGAGACCCATGGTCAAATGGTTTAAGCGACAAAAGGAAGGCGACCCAGCCGAGAGCGCTGGTGAAAATAGAAGCGAAAGCCACCAGCCTCAGGAGAGCAACACGGCAACCGATGATCACTCCGTTGAAAATTCGGTGGAGGCTGCCTCGGAAACTCCTTCAGGGTTTTTCAGATACATGCGCCAGCGTCTCCAGAAGACGCGCCAGACGCTGGTAGGCCAAATCGACCGTCTGGTCCTCGGCAAGAAAGAAATTGACGAGCAAGTACTGGAAGAACTGGAAGAAGTGCTCATCACGTCTGATCTGGGGGTTGATACCACTCAGAAACTAGTTGCTTCCCTGGAGGAAAAACTGCATCGCAGGGAACTCACCCATGCTGATCGGTTGCTCATCCACTTGAAAGAGGAAATCCACCGCTTCCTCAAGGTTGTGGCGCCAGCCCTGGATGTCTCCGCTCACACACCATTTG
>JASFEM010000020.1:0-36418 GCA_050124835.1 Syntrophobacterales bacterium
AGTTCCGTCCATATCGAAGAGGGCAATATGATGTGTTTTCATAAATGGATCTCCTTTCCAAAATGCCGCACCACTGGAGTGATTCGGCCGGAATTGATGTTTAAAGTATTCTCTGAGGCTGGCGCCATCGCCCCTTTCCACGGAGACTATAGCTGCAAGCATCGCCGCGATCCCCACCAAGTGGCCGTTCACAATACAAGTGACGTGTGGACAATGCGATGCAAGAGAAGATGTTTGATGCCATGGAATGACTGACGGCCATGTGTTCTCATGTCCCTAATGGGAGTGAAGACATGGTGTTATATTACGGGGATTCAAGGAATTTTCGCAAGAGCAGACGGGAGCAAAAATGAGTTCTGCTCTTGTCTCTTTCTTATATGAGATAGACTTCGAGCACGTGCCAAATACTGCATATTGATAATGGACATTATTGCCGAAAACTGCAAATAGCTGCTATGTATCTTGAACGCTAGGAAGTACCAATAATTTGAGATCTCCTGTTCTTATCTTGACTCCCGCTTATCTGATCCAAATGGATCTGACACCCTGTTTAGAGCGATTACATTTTAAGCGTTATTAATGTAAACTCTCCCACCATTCCAGTGGGACTTCATATAACCTACTTTAATCCACACTTCAGCGTTTGAAGGGGTGCTACCGCATATAGTAGGAATCTCACCAAAGCCAGATATAAATGTCTCTGCTATTGATGTGAAATGCAGAGTATGCCTAAAAGTTTGAGATATTGTTATCATATTATAATTATAATATTTGCAGGATTTTATATCTTGGTTTCCTACTTGAAGACACCGAATGCGCTGATGATGATGTAACCGCCCAGCGCCAGAAGAGAGACAAAGAATATCCGCCGAAACAGTTGCTCGGACAAGCTTTGCCGAATCCTCTGACCCACCACCATTCCCACGATTGCCGGGAGCAACGCTGCGACGGAAAGAGTCCCATGTGCGGTAGTCAAGAGTTGGTTTCCCTGTAATGCGAATGCAAGGGCCAATGTGGACGCAGTAAACAGCATTCCCATTGCCTGAATCAAGACGTCTCGTGAAAGGCCGATCGCCTGAAGAAACATTACCCCCGGTACGACAAAAGACCCTGTCATCCCTGTCAGTATGCCGTTCGCCGATCCAACCAATGGGCCGACCCATACCTCGTGGCGGGCCGCGATCGTGAATCGGAGTCCGCCCAAATTCACCGTGGAGTAGACTACGAGAAGCCCACCGAGGAGTGCAGAAAGCAAAGAAATATCGACACGCGTTAGTGCGGTAGCTCCGAGCCAAACCGTTACTGTGGCCATCAGGAGAAATGGCCAAAGCCGAAGCAGAATAGCTTTACTGTTGCCACCGACCATCGCTTGCCACAGATTGGTGATGAACGACGGCACCAGCAGGAGGGCCATCGCACTTGGCAAATCGATGGCCACAGTAAGAAGCGCGACGCTAAGTGTTGGAAGACCGAGGCCGATAACACCCTTGACGGTGCCGGCAATCAGGAAGGTTGCGACTATCGAGAAGATGGTGGCGGCGTCAAACACTCTGCTATCCTATTTGTTCCGGGTCATGGCTGGAAATCTGGCCAGAATGGTTTCTCCTGGCATGTTGTAGCCATATTGTTATTTTGGCAAAGAAAACCTGGTCCTGTGGGCCAGGTTAAGTTTCAATGGTTTGCAATGAGAAAAGGTCTAAGACACAAGGCGTGAGGCGCAAGGCATAAAGAGAGGATAAGTTTTCTTTAGTTGTTTTTACCTTCTGCCCTGTGCCCTATGCCTTGAGCCCTTCCCTTAGGGCAGCTCAAAGCCAGGGCCTGCCGCGGCGTAGCTGGGCGAAGCCGGGTCCTGTGGGCCTGGATTCTTTATTTTATGAGTTTCTTCTCGCGCAGATCTTTTTTCATTGCCTCGAATAACGATTCGGTGAGCTCGTGGACGTATTTGGGGTTCACGGTTAGGGATTTGGCAGACCATATTATCATCTGTGACTCGGCATCATAAATATTGGTTTCCAGCTCTATTTTTCTTTTCCCCTCATAAGATCCGCCATACGTGCTGTAAATCCCAGTTGAATAAGAATAAATGTCGAATCTCGCATATGCTGGATGCGGGTAGTCAGATGTACTTGGCGCCACAAATTTTTCCTTTTCCATGACGGTAAGTAAGTAGGTGACCAAAATCGCGTCCGCTCCGAGTTTTTCAGCCTCAGTTAGCACGATTTCCCTGGTCAGTTCCTTTTCTTGAGGGATGACAGCAGCACTGGAAACTGCATTTACGCCAATTTTTTCAAATTTCTCTACGAAAATATCCTCGAACAGTCTCCGTCTTATGGGATTCTCAGAGACTCCTATAATCATTATATTGTCGATAAATTCTTCGTCGTAGGTTTCATCCTTCCAGACCCAGGTCAATTTCGTTGGCGCCGCGCAAGCCAAACAGAATGTGGACATGATCGTCAGAATAAAGAAGAGCCTAAACATTCTTTTCATTGAGGTATATCCTCCTGGATTATAACTTGTCACCTAATGTTTCTCGCTGTGAGAGATAAACCGTTTCCTTGCTGCAATCTAATATAAACGAAAGTATTGATTCAAGTGATCATTAGAGGCTGACCTTAAGATTAAGAAGTTCACAATGGTCTTAGAATAGATAAGATCCGGGATTTTAACAGACATTACCTAGGAGGACAAACAAATGAGAACATAGAAAATATCTCCATCGAATGACTGTCTCTTCCATGGCACTGCCTTTCATGTCGATCTGAAGTGGTATTTTTTTTCCACTTTTATGGAATTGCCTTCTCAAACACAACTCAACTTCTTGAAGCTACATCTGATAACTACTTGAATTTAAATTAAATTTAATAACTATCTAATTTGGCACGATCTTTGTGTATAGAGGTTGATGACAAGGTTCTCTAATCTTTAAGACCAGAAGTAGGAGTATTAGGCTTATGATTGGCTCAGCTCAACCTCAGGGCATCGAAATTAGGGTGTTTGTGAGTCACAGTGGCAGAGCTACCTTGAAATGCCCTTTCTGTCAAAAACGCCATTGCGCCGAAGTCCCCAGCGAGCTTCACAACAAATCGGTTCGAGCAAAATGTCAGTGTGGGAACTCTTTTCTCGTTCTTTTCGACAGCCGAAGATATTACCGCAAAGAGGTACGACTTCCTGGGGAATACTTGGACATATTTGGTGATAAGGACCTGATGACTGTGACCACGCTATCCGTTTCCGGGGCAGGATTTGAAGCAGGACGCAGAAAGCCTTTCTTAAGTGCAGGCGAAACCATCGAAGTAAAGTTCATGATTAACAACCATCATAACACCTGGATTAAATCGAAAGCAGTGGTCAGACGCGTACATGACAATCGGGTAGGAGTAGAGTTCGTAGGAATGGATGAGCACGAGCTAAAATGCCTGGGCTTTTATCTGATGCCCTGAGATAAATAAGAGGATCATACAGCTAGACCCCCCTGAAGTTGATTTCCAAAACGACATACCGCCAATATCCAGATTTTTTCGCCAATCCACTCTGAGTGCAGGTCACAACTTTATGACAAATCTGACGGTGGAAATGTTAGCAGCACATGTGCTGCTAAATAAGCCCTAATTATGATAGAATTCCACGAAGTGGCGAGTTTGTGACCGCATTAAATCTGAAGAAGGGAAGAGTTGAGGTATGAATTCAGGTGTAATTCTGAGAATCCTGCTGCTGGTTGGTGTGGCGGTCCTACTATTTGTTCCAACTGCCTGGGCCATCCGGGATGTGGCCTACCGCAGTTTTCCTAGCCTCAAAACTAAGGTCCTCTGGTTTGTCTTGGTAACGCTTCTGCCACCATTCGGCGGTTTGATTTATATTGTTGGAGGTCGGCCCCGAGTGCAGAGGGAAATGGAAGAATCAAAATATCAAAATGAGACCGCTGAGAGGCGATCAGAAGAGCCTCTTGAGTGAAGCTCGAGTTATTTCCACCCACGGCTGCCCCGCCGAACTATGTCATCCTTGAGCGCTTGTCAGTCTTGCCCAATAATTGGTCAGACTTGATCTGCTGTTTTCGATGCCTCGAATACACGCCCGCCAAAAAAACGGGCGGGGGTAAACGCCTATACTGAGGACTTAGAGTGAGCCACCATTCGGCCCGAGCTCATGGCCGAGGGCAGCCGAACTCCTCGCCAAAGTCCCCGTCCCCACAATTTCAAGCCCTGTAAACGAATTTTGGAACAGTTTCGATTCGCTGACCACGGACCACGGACCACTGACAACTGACGGTGAAGCGGAATTAATCGGTTGGTAAGAAAGGTTCCAGGTCTTTCTTGTACTCGGTGATCGCCCGGTAACCCGCTTTTGTGAGACAATCAACGGCTGCGTCACGATCGGAAGTGTTGACTCGCATGACCAGCTGGAAAATATCAGTATACTGATGCATAGGCAGGGTGATCATACTAACGATACTGATATTTGCTTCCTTTAGCAGGCCGCAGACATCGGCCAGCACCCCAATTCTATCCTTCACTAAGACCATGAAGCGCCCGCTCGCTTCTTCAACGCCCAGACCGTCCAGCAGAACTTCCATGAGATCGGTGCTGGTTATGATACCCACCAGCTTATCACCCTCTACAACGGGTAGACTGCCTATTTTGCGATCATGCAATATCTTGGCGGCCCTTTCGATGGTGGCATCCGGAGTTATGGTAATGAGGTCTTTAACCATCACACTTTCCACGGTTAGCTTCTGCAGGACATATGTCAGTTCGTAAATACTCAAGGTGGTGGCCGGCGAAGCCCACGCTTGCTTGATGTCGCGATCAGTAAGAATGCCCACCAGTTTGTCCTGTGCATCAACAACGGGTACCTGCTTAATGTTGTGTTCTCGAAGCAAATCGCGAGCTTTGACCAAGGGAGTATCAGGCGTTACCGTGACGAGATCAGTCGTCATTTTGCGGCCCACATACATAATCTCCTCCTCGTGGTGGTTTTAGTAGTCTGATTCGTTTTGCTCTTCGAGGTATTTAAAACCGATTAGTTTGACCCCCATACCTCTATGCACTTCAGAGCCTATAGAGATGTTTTCTGATAACCAGATGACCTCGCACTCGGCCAGTAGTACCGCGTCTGTCTCTTGCAGCTTCATCTCAACCAAAAACTGGGTTTCAGGCGGCAGCAATTCGTCTGTGAGGAGAAGAAAGCCCCGGCAACTCATATTCATGGTATGGGCTTGGCACTCTTCCTGATCCAGACGCAAGGTAACTGGTACGGTGAGGTTAAGACGCGGTCCGCCACGGCGGTCATCGGATCGTGTTGACACGATTAGCCCTTTCTATGCTGGATATCTTAGATGGTGCACCTAAAGCGATTATAGCGGAAAGAATTTGGAGTTGCAAAAAGGAAGCCAGTTTCCATTTCGCACTTCACATTAGACATTTCTCATTTTTCATTGCTAGAGAATAGGAATTTATACGTTATAAGGTATAAGGTTGAGTTTGTTGGCTACGACTCAGGGCTTGAAGAAAAACATAGATCAACTCCACCTTTCCACAGAAAGAAATCTTGCTTTCCCGAATAACTAATAACCAATAACGTATAACGTCATCAAGTGACACCAGACCGGTGCAGTTGTTGGAGAAGGTCAAAGAACCCCTGTGGGGACAAATAAACCATCTGTATGGAGGGGCCGAACTGAATATAATCACGATCGGCCAAGGGCTGATTCTTGTAAGCATCAAGGCGAATATTGTTGACCAGCGTGCCGTTGGTAGAGTTGGCGTCAACAATCACGTAGGAGTCCTCCTGGTCCGACATGAGAAAATAGGTATGAAGTTTGGAGACGGTATTGTTGGCGAGTACAATGTCGTTGTTGGCAGCTCGGCCAACGCAGATCATGTTGCTCGGTGCTGAGGTCGCTTGTTTGCGGATTTCTACAACCATGGTCTGGGCTATTTGGGATTCAGTGTGGGGGGAAATATCACCAGGTTCTTGATTGTTGATGTCGCTCACATAAGTCTCAAATTGGAAATCGGTATAATCCATCCAATCACCCGCTTGCGGCCAAATGAGCACGGGATGCTCATATTTTTCCAGAAATAGGCTGTAGGTAAGGCCTGCCGCCTCTCTCAAGTATTCAGTGATTGGCCTAAACTTCCCCATGGATGATGTCTCCTAACAATGAGCTCGGGGCGCCAAAGTCTTCTCGAGAAACGGGCTAGTCATGGCGGTTTAGAATCATGAAATCGCCGCTTTCCTCTAGACTGAATCTGCTATCTCCTATTTCAAATTCAGAATCATAACGGAAGGGGAGATTAAGATCCGCCGCAGTGGCTATACGTTCCAACAGATAGGACAGGACTCCGGTCATCTCGTGAATTTCCGTGAGCATCAGAGTTTGGGGAACAGCAATGTCCCTCAGCTGGAAGTGGGTAGCAATGCCGCGGGTTATGAATATGCCTTTTTCTGGTAAGTGGACTATCTCCACCACCTGGGCGGGGTTTTTCTGGTTACCTATGGTGGCGATGACGATCTCTTCAGCATTAGCCTGGTCAAAAAATGATTCGGGCATCATGCCCTCCGTGTCTGAATTATTTTCGGAATAATATAAGCACTATCATGACTCAAGCAAGTTTGACAAGCCCGTCGCATTTCGGAATTCACATTTCTTATCTTTCATTGGGTAATTCGCGTTGCGCAAAACCCATTGCCTGCCACCTACCTTTTGGTGGGCTTGAGCTTGATGCTTCCCAGTCCTGCTGAGTCCGATCTGTACTGCTGAGAAATAGTGGGAGTAAAACGACCGTGCTTTCCTGAAGCGCTTCGGCCAGCAGATGGTCGTCTTCGACGCCGTAGACAGAGGGTTCGGTATACAAAATGTCAAAAACTACAGCTCTGGCGCCTGATGAGGTACAAAAGTGTACAATTGGAGCATACATCTGGCGCGGCCAGGGCCAGGTGATTCCCTGCTCAAGGGCAGCCTCAAGACTGCCTTGATCGATGACGACAAGAGCAATTTCCTCGGGAGAAGATGAACTTGTTGCGTTCAGCTGGCATAATTGGTCATAGGTTTTCAGCTCGAAAGGCTCAAGGAGTTGCCCCCGGCAAAGAACCATTACCACAAGCCACACTAAAAGGCCAATAGCGGCACCGGAGACGATTTTCCCTTGAGGGCTATGCAGAGAAATGGAGGGCACTATGAACTCCATGGTCTCGCAGTTCAGGCAGAAACGCACGCGGGCTGCAACTCCATACCTCTTTTGCCGGGCGTAGTGTATCTGAGCAAAGACTAAAATACCAGCACTATTTCAAGGCAGCAGTTGGCATGTGGGTTGCAGAATATTGGGGGCAACAAATGGACTCTAATCTTGAAACTAGTTAATATTCCTAAAAAATTGTCATCTTCAGAATATTAAGGTGCGCACATTTGTGTATGTATATGTATAAAAAAACATACATAATCTAGAGCGGGGGAGGAAGGGGCCATGAAACGTAAAGGCGAACTGGCATACTATGAAAGTAAAATCAAACTGCTTGATACGCCCAATATCGATGCAACTCTCCTAAAGTTGGGATGCTGGGATGCGCCGTATGAGGCAGTGGGACTTTCCGATCATCGCAAATGTCAATATTTTATTAAGCAGTGTAAAAAATACTATGAGAAAAAAATTGATCGGATCCAAAAAGAACACCGCATAGCTCGCCGGGGGAAGTGGATTACCCGGTTAGGATTATAGGAAGGTAGTAGGATCATAGAATAGTTGCTTTCACTCGCCTCGATTCCCTTCGCCAAAGCTTAGGTGGACAAAGTGCTAAGTCCCCAAAGCGCAAGTCGCATCTGCGCCAAACGGCCCCCTGTGACTTCATGACTATTCGGTTGCCGACCACTTACCATCTACTGCTTTTTTCTACTCTCAGCTGGGCAGCACAAGCTTAGCGTGACTGATGAGTACCAGCCCATTTTTATTGACTACTCCGCCCCATTCAGATTAAATTGAACACGCTTTTAAGAATAGGTCCTCCCAGTCTTTAAGCTGGAGCTGGTCGTAAGAGTATTGATTGTCATTGTACACTTGCACGCACTTAAACCAAGATCTCACTTACGGAGAAAAACCATGGCTGCAAAAAAACCTCTATCCATAGGCATACTCACAGGCGGTGGCGATGTACCAGGGCTGAACCCATGTATAAAGGCACTGGTTTATCGAGGTGCCGAAGAAGGCCTCAGAATCTTCGGCATCCGACGAGGATGGGCGGGTCTCCTGGAGTTTAATCCTGAGGACCCCGAGGATAGGGAAAATAAGATCGTCGAACTGAACAAAGGCAAAGTCCGAACCATTGATCGATCCGGTGGTACTTACCTCCATACCTCGCGAACGAATCCTGGAAAAGTGAAATATGAGAGCGCTCCAGAGTTTCTCAAAGGGCAGGCAAAAGAGGGTGAACTCAATGATTTTACCCCGCATGTTCTCCGTAACCTGGAACACCTCGGTATCGACGTATTGATCCCCATTGGCGGTGATGACACCCTAAGCTACGGGGAACGTCTCCATGAGGAAGGCTTCCCCGTGGTGGCTATTCCAAAAACCATGGACAACGATGTTCACGGCACAGACTACTGTATTGGCTTTTCTACTGCCGTAACCAGGAGTGTCAATTTCATCCATGCCCTCCGCACCTCTGCCGGTTCCCACGAACGCATCGCGGTCATAGAGCTCTTTGGCCGATACTGCGGCGAGACTTCGCTGATCTCGGCATATCTGGCGAGCGCTGATCGGGCCATCATTTCTGAGGTGCCTTTCGATCCGGAAAAACTTGCTCAGTTGATTATGGAAGATAAAGAGGCCAATCCCAGTAACTATGCGATGCTCACCATCAGTGAGGGGGCCAAAATGGTTAGCGGCGAAATGTTGATATTTGGCGAGGCAGACGCCTATGGTCATCGTAAGCTGGGAGGGATAGGCATGGAGACCGGTGAGATTCTGAAAAAGCTTACCGGACAGAATATCATCTACCAACAGCTCTCATATCTGATGCGCAGCGGTGCCCCCGACTCTCTAGATTTGATGGTGGCTGTGAATTATGCCAACATGGCCATCGACCTGGTCACCAAGAAGGTCAGCGGCCGTATGGTTTCCCTGACCCAGGGAATCTACACGGACGTACCTATGAGCACTATTACCTCAGGTCAGAAAAGAGTTGACGTTCGTGAGCTATATGACGTGGAGCAGTACCGACCTAAGGTCCGGCATGTCATGGGAAAACCGATGTTTTTATACTAAATGGAGGTTGCAAGGATAAAAGCAGGATACCAGGGGCAGTGAGGGACTGGCCGAGGGAGGTCGTACTGGTGCCTCCGACGCGGAGACAGGGTGAAACGGCGACGCGGAGACGAGAGAGTATTCAGCGGGCAGCGGGCAGATTGCATCCGCCTTCGCTAGAGCTTCGGCGGACAGGGCGGGCAGCAAGGACTAGGCACAGACACATTTCTCATTTCACATCTAACATTACCCAATTTCATTTGTCATTTTGCCGCGTCTCCGTGTCACCGTTTCCCCGTGTCACCAACTTGGTGCTTAATGCCTAGTCCCTGGTGTTAACTGCGCGCGCAGCGCGAAAGAAGGGAAGAGAACCGTGACGACTAAGGCAAAGATTGAAGAACAGCTCAAGAAAGAACGGCTTCTCAACCGCATCACCCATCAGCTGCATGATGCCAGGAATCTGGATGAAATTCTGCTATACCTGAAAGATGAGATAATCGCTCTTTTTGATGCGGAGCGGATTACCGTCTACGGTGTGGACCCTGAAAAGCGAGAGATATATTCCAAAGTCAAGGAAGGGGAAGAAGTCAAGGAGATTCGTCTGGCTTTGAGCAAGACCAGTGTGGCGGGTCACACTGCGGTGTCAGGCAAAACATTCAACATTGCCAATGTTTATGATCCGAAAGAGCTGAAGCGCTTGGATCCCAAGCTAAAGTTCGATGATCAGTGGGATAAGGTTACCGGCTTTGAAACTAAAGAGCTCCTCTCGGGTCCCATTCTATACAACGGCAAATATCTCAAAGGGGTAGTGGAGATAGTAAACAAGAAAGGGGCTGGGCAGTTTAGCAAAGAAGACGAGAAATATCTGGTTGAGATCTGCAAGGTTTTGGGGCTTGCCTTTCACAATCAAGGCCGCATGCAGCAGGAGCCCTCCAAATTTGACTATTTGTTTTCCCAGCAGATTATCAGCGAGGACGATCTCAACCAAGCGATTGCCAGAGCGAGAGAACAAAAGACTGACCTCCCCAGCGTTCTTATTAAGGAATTTAAGGTGCCCAAAAAGGCTTTGGCTAAGTCATTCGAAGCCTATTACGGCGTTCCGTTCGTTTCTTATGAAGACAAGACCATCATTCCTACGGAACTCATCCATGGCCTCAACCTTGGTTATTTAAGGCGTAACTTCTGGATTCCCTTGCAAAAGGAAAACGGCAAACTGGTAATACTCATAGATGATCCGCAAAACGCTGAACGTGTCAAAGAAATTAAGGGTCTGATGCAGGCGGAGAAATACGAGTTCAGAGTGGCACTTCGAGAGGACATACTCCGATTTATTGACACGGCAGTTGGTGAAGGTTCAGAAGCAGCATCGGTTAGGAGCATCATCGGCGAACTGGAGAGAGAGCGCGATGAAAGTGAGGAAATGGAGGAGGAACTCCTTAACGAAAGCGATGCTGGCATCGTTCGCTTGGCCAATCAAATCATCAAAGATGCCTACGACATGACCGCCTCAGATATTCACATCGAACCCTATCTTGGCAAGCACCCCACGGAAATTCGTTTTCGCCGGGACGGTGCCTGCTTCAAATACCAGGAAGTACCCCCAACTCATGCCAGGGCACTGGTCAGCAGAGTCAAGATAATGGCGAAACTAGATATCGCCGAAAAAAGAATGCCCCAAAGTGGCAAAATAAAGCTGAAGTATGGCCAAAAAGAAGTGGAATTGAGAGTGGAGGTCACCCCCACAGCCGGGGGGCGGGAAGATGTAGTTCTGCGGCTGCTGGCTTCTGGTAAGCCACTCCCTTTAGAAAAGATGGCTTTCTCCGAAGCAAACCTTAAAAACCTGATTGAACTGATCGAAAAACCTTACGGAATACTGCTGGTTGTTGGCCCTACAGGTTCGGGAAAAACGACCACGCTTCACTCAGTTCTTGGACACATTAACCGGCCGGAAGTGAAGATCTGGACCGCCGAGGATCCAGTGGAGATCACACAGTATGGACTGCGTCAGGTACAGACCCATGCCAAGATCGGCTATACGTTTGCCGAAGCCATGCGGTCTTTTTTGCGCGCCGACCCCGATATAATCATGGTCGGAGAGATGCGGGATGCAGAAACCGCTGCCATGGGATTGGAAGCATCGCTTACCGGTCACATGGTTCTTAGCACGTTGCACACCAACAGTGCCCCGGAATCCGTCACTCGTCTCATTGACATGGGCATGAATCCCCTCAACTTCGCCGATGCGCTGCTGGGTATTTTGGCGCAGCGCTTGGTTCGCACAATCTGTCCAAATTGTAAGGAAGCCTATCACCCCACAAGGGAAGAGTTTAACTTGCTGTCGCAGGAATATGGCGAGGATCTTTTTCAGGAGCTCAATGTTCAATACAACGACGAATTGCGACTCCACCGTGGCACCGGCTGTGAAAACTGCAACGATAGCGGTTACAGAGGCAGAGCAGGGATACACGAGCTACTCATGGCCAGCCCGGAGATCAAAGAACTCATCCAGAACCGGGCCCACATGGAAGAGATCCGCCGGGCCGCCATAAACGAAGGTATGCGCACCCTGAAACAGGATGGCATTCGAAAGGTGTTCGAAGGATTAACCGACTTCACCCAAGTTAGAAGGGTGTGCATCGTTTAAGAAGAAGATCAAATCTAGTTGCGCACATCATCCAGTATCCACAAATGTTACTAGCAGATCGCAATTATTGCGTTGCCTTCCCACCTTTGATCCTTTCAGATTCTACTTAATAAACCTGACCCACTAGAAGAACGCCGACTATTATGATACCCTATTATAAGGCTATATTTTTTTTGCTATAAGAAATTTGTTCGGTTATAATTACCCTTGATCTGCAACTCGCTCTCTCTCAGCCACTCGAGCTCCTGCTGCTGTGCGATTATGTAGCGCTCACTCCCCACAGGCATTCTAATCCTGCTCCTACGATATTGTTCAAAGACATGCGGATAAAGCCTAGTATTTAAGTATATATCTACCGTATATAGTTTCTAGTAGGCTCTGCTTCTCACGCGCGCTGAAAGCCATAAGCGACATTGCCACTGGAATAAACTTAGTACTATTCGCTTGGAGCAGTATCACCTGTCCTAATTGGTCGGAAAAACTCAAAAGCTGAGGGAGCTAGATCTAGGTGTTCTTTGACTTCACTAACGTCTTTATCTTTATCATCCTAGGGCTGTTGATGACGTTTGTAATCATCACAGTTTCTAGGTTGCTCGCCCCAAGGGTTTCGGACGTCCCCGACAAGTTCACCACCTATGAATGCGGCGAACGTCCGGTGGGTTCAGCCTGGATCCTTTTCAATTTTAGGTTCTACGCGGTGGCACTGGCCTTTCTTGTTTTCGATATCGAACTGGCCTTCGTGTTTCCCTGTATTGTCATATACAAAGATTGGCTTCAGGTGGGAGTCGGGTTTTTGGCTCTAATCGAGATTGTTGTATTTATCGGCATCCTTTTTCTTGGGCTGATTTATATGTGGAATCGAGGTGATCTGAAGTGGACCAAGGAAGTACCTGAGGGACTGGAAGAGGGAGTCATTCTCGACGAAGAAAGACCGATCATGTTTTAGCGAGCCCTCTATGTTGAATCCATAACCCTCCAAGGAGAACGCAGTTGATTCACCTCCATAACAAAATGCCGTCCGAGGGTTTTTTTGGTGCTGTGTTTACCACAGTGGATCAGGCGCTTAACTGGTTCAGACTTTCTTCAGTCTGGTATCTTCTCTTCGGTCTGGCTTGCTGCGGCATCGAACTGATGCAGACCGGCGGGCCGCGCGCTGACATCGATCGGATAGGTTCTGTGCCTCGGCCCACTCCCAGGCAGTCCGACTTGATGATCGTCGCCGGAACCCTTACCTACAAAATGGCCTCGAGGCTGCGCCTTCTCTACGATCAGATGGCTGAACCCAAGTATGTCATTGCCATGGGCAGCTGCGCCAATTGTGGCGGCCTTTTTCAACTCTCTTACTCGGTGGTCAAAGGGGTAGACAAAATCGTACCCGTGGATGTGTATGTTCCCGGATGTCCACCCAGGCCCGAGGCTCTTACGGAAGGCATTTTGAAGCTCCAGGAAAAGATTAGGAAAGAGCGGTTCCTGGTGAAGGGTCGATAGTGGAAGCACGGGATATCCTCGAAAGAATCAGAAGAATCATTGGGGAGAGCGATCTGGTATGGGTCGAAGACATGCCCGGAGATCCCTATCTAATCGCACCCAAGGAGAAGCTACGACGGCTGGCCATCTATCTGAAGGGAGATTCGCACCTCGCCTTTGACACCCTGATGTGTCTGAGCGGGGTGCACAACATGGGGGAACAAGATGAGATGGAGGTGGTTTACCATCTTTATTCAGTTCGCCACCAACATGAGTTTATTCTAAAAGTCAAGCTAGACCGGCCCGCATTTTTTCCACATTTTTATTTGAGAGTGGATTCAGTATCTGGAATATGGCCTGCTGCAGCTTGGATGGAACGAGAGGTCTATGACATGTTCGGCATCCACTTTGTGGGCCACAAAGATTTCCGGAGGTTGCTGCTTCCCACTGACTGGGAGGGCCACCCCCTGCAAAAAGATTACCAAGAAGCGGGAGCCTACAGAGGAGTCAGCACCACCCGGGAGGAAATAGAGGGAATAGTGGTCGAGGGAATCACCTGATCTCTACAAGAAGCTGACCCCAGGAGCGTTACATGCCTTTAACCACCGAGACAATGGTCCTCAATATGGGGCCGCACCATCCCAGCACCCATGGGGTTCTGCGCTTCATTCTCCGTACGGACGGTGAGGTGATCCACATGTGTCGGCCAGATATTGGTTATCTGCATCGCGGGCTGGAGAAAATCGCCGAACAAGTTCCCTATGCCCATTTTATGCCTTACACGGATCGTCTCGATTACCTGGCCGCCATGAATTGCAACCTCGGATATGCCATCACGGTTGAGCGGGCGGCTGATATTGAAGTCCCACTAAGAGCTGAGTACATCCGGGTTCTGGTGGCCGAACTAAACCGGATCATCAGCCATCTGATTTCCGTTGGCACCTTTGCCATGGACATGGGGGCTGTGACGCCTTTTACCCATACACTTCGTGAACGTGAATGGGTCAATGATCTGTTTGAGGAGCTTTGTGGCTCAAGGCTTACCTACAACTATATCCGCTTCGGCGGGGTGGCCTTCGATCTCCCGGACGGATTTCTTGATCGGCTCAGCCGGTTTTTGGACTACTTCGAGCCCCGACTGAAGCAATACAACCGGTTCATATCCAAAAACAAGATTTTCAAAGAACGGCTGATTGGGGTTGCTGTGATCAGTACTCAGCAGGCTCTTGATTACGCCCTTGTGGGCCCGAATCTGAGGGCTTCAGGCATTGACTGGGATCTCAGGCGGGATGAGCCTTATTCCATATATGGAGAGATGGAATTCGACGTTCCCGTAGGTAGTTCAGAGTTCGGAGAGCTTGGCGACTGCTACACTCGCTACTGGGTCCGCATCCTTGAAATGGAACAAAGTCTAGGGATTATACGCCAATGCATAGCAAAAATGGAGGAGGGTCCCTATTGGAATAGGTCGAAGAAAAAATTGAAAGTGCCGGCAGGAGAGATTTATGTGCGCACTGAGGCGCCTCGAGGCGAGTTGGGGTTCTACCTGGTCAGCCAAGGCGGGCTTCGGCCTCACAGACTAAAAATCAGGACCGGCTCGTTTTCAGCAATGAGCATAGTGGAAGAGGTGGGTTCCGGTCTGATGGTAGCAGATTTGGTGGCACTTATTGCCAGTCTGGACGTAGTTGCGCCTGAGGTAGACCGGTGAACACTAGGCACTAAGGACTAACCACTAGGCACGACAAGATGACACGGAGACGCGGAGAAACGGCGACAGGGCTCAATGATTTTAGTTCATTTTAGGCATTTTAGTTCACTTTAGGCACTTTTTTATGGAAACCCTGGTAAACGATCTTTTTGGACAATTCACATTTCTGCAGAAGATAGGTTATGTGCCTACGGCTGCAGTAGTTATGCTCGCCTGCGCCCTTGTGGTTTTGAATTTCTTTGGCCTTATGTCAGGTCTATATACCTATCTAGAGAGAAAAGTTGCGGGATGGACCAACTCGCGCAGGGGTCCGAATCGGGTGGGGCCCTACGGCTTACTGCAATTTATGGCGGACGGAGTGAAGCTCGTCCTCAAAGAGGATATCATCCCGGCTGCTGCTGATCGGAATATTTTCAAGTTCGCTCCATACCTACTCTTATTGGGCACCGCTCTGTCTTTTGTGGTGATCCCCTTTGGACCCAAATGGATCATCAGCGATCTGAATATAGGGATTTTGTACTTGCTGGCCACGGGTTCCTTCACCGTGGTTGGCCTGATCCTGGCGGGCTGGGCTTCCAACAACAAGTGGGCCATGTTGGGAGGTATGCGCTCAGCTGCCCAGATTGTCAGTTACGAGATCCCCAATGCGCTGGCTATTCTGGTTGTGGTGCTGGCGGCTGGCACCATGAGTATGCAGGGTATTATCAGGGCTCAAGCTGGCGGCGTCCACCATTGGTTCATCTTTAGCAGCCCATTCAGCTTTCTGGCCTTCTTCATCTATTTCATCTCAGCCATTGCCGAGATCAACCGCGTACCCTTTGACATTCCTGAGGCGGAGTCGGAGCTTGTAGCTGGCTATAATATTGAATACAGCGCCATGAGGTTTGGTGCTTTTTTTGCGGCTGAGTTCGGCAATATATACGTGGTCAGTGCAGTGGCGGTGACCTGTTTCTTAGGGGGCTGGCAACTGCCGTTGCTGGATGATGTAAATGATCTGGGGCCATTGGGCTATGGTCTGGGTAATTTCCTGAGCCGATCTGACGTTTTAATGCTCTTGCTGCTGGCTGCGCTATTGACCACTTTTCTGGCGTGGAAGGCGTTAAGGGCTTTTGTTTGGGACGTTCGTCGTAAGCGGGCTTTTTTTGGCAGTCGTTTCGTGCGGTATCATTCTGAACTGTTGGTTTTAGGACTGCTTTTCGCGGGAGGTGCACTGTCAATAGCACTTCACCTGCCGCTCAGACCTTATCTTTCCACCATTTATCGATTGATCTTTCAATATCTTGTGCCGTTTATGGTGTTTTTTAGCAAGGCCATGTTGCTCTCTTTCGTGGTCCTCTGGTGGCGCTGGACCCTTCCCAGGCTGCGGGTGGACCAGCTGATGGGGGTCTGCTGGAAATATCTTATCCCGATGGGATTTTTCTGTCTTATCGGGCAGGGTTTCTGGATGTGGCTATTCAGCTAAGAGGTAATAAAAAAGTTTGAAAATCTTTGATGGTATTGAGGGTTATTTCAGAAACATCTACGAGAGTGTCACTACCGTCTCGATGGGCATGTGGATTACTTTCAAAACTGCCTTCTTCGAGAGAAAGGTGACCCTCCAGTACCCCTCTCATGATATCCTCGAGGGCAAGCCCAAAGATGCATCCCTCTCTAATAAACCAAATCTAAATCCACCGTTCGAACCCTTGCTTGGAGCTGGCCAGCAAATCTACAAGGGGCCTCTAAATACCCAGTTGCCCGAACGCTACAGAGGTCTGCTGGGTTACGACGAACCCAGCTGCATATCCTGTCTTCTGTGTGCTCATAACTGCCCCATCGATGTTATCAGGGTAAAAGGTGTCAAGATTGAGGGCCGCAAGGGCAAGGTACCGACAACTTTCCGAATAGACTATTCCAAATGCATGTTCTGCGGTCTTTGCGTGGAGGTATGTCCCACGGATGCTATTTTTTTCACCCGTCAGTTTGAAGGGGCTACCTTTGAGTACCGCACTTTGATCAGGGAATTCATTAGTCCAAAACTTAGTCTGGAGCGATTGCAGCTGGCCGAAGAGGCCAAGAAGAAAGCCAGAGAGGAAAAAGAAGAGAAAGACAAGAGCGAGAGTAAAGGGTCGCAAACGGAGTAAGGGAATAGGAGAAGATGAAAGCAATTATATTTAATGTCTTTGTACTGTTGACGGTGATTCCCTGTTTCTGGGTGGCACTTTCCAGCAACATTGTTCATGCAGCCTTCTCCTTGCTAGTGACTTTATTCGGGGTGGCCGGCCTTTACGTGTTGCTGGGTGCCGACTTCATCGCTGTGGTCCAGGTGATCGTATATATTGGCGGGATTTTAGTCTTGATCATCTTCGGGGTAATGATGACCCAGAGAGGAAAATTGCTGCCGCTATCCATACAGCTACCCGGCAAATTCATCGGCGCGCTGCTAACCGGAATCATCCTTACAGCGCTGATAGTGGCGGTAACCAAGTCCCTGTGGCCCGTGGCTTCCTTTCTGAAAGAGCCCCAGCCCACATCGGCAGCCATTGGAAATTTGCTGCTTGGTAAATATCTCATTCCCTTTGAAGTAGCCTCGATTCTGCTCCTGGCAGCACTGGTCGGGGCGGTTCTGATCGTCAGGCGAAGTGTGAGAGGAGAATAATCGTGTCGTATAGTTTGCCAAGTTTTCTCATTGTGAGTTCTCTTCTTTTCTGTCTCGGTATGTACACGGTGCTGACCCGTAGGAACGCAATCGGCATCCTCATGGGTATAGAACTTGTCCTGAATGCTGCCGGCCTTAACTTCGTTGCCTTCTCACGATTTTTGGAACCTTCTCGGACTCAGAACTTGCTCAGCGGCCAGATATTCACTTTGTTTGTCATCGCCATCGCCGCAGCCGAGGTTGCCGTGGCCCTGGCCATTGTCCTTTCACTCTACAGCAGGATGAAGACCATTGACGTGGAGGATTTCAAGGAACTGAGGGGATGAGAATTCAATGGTTGGTTAATGATGACAGACTTTAACTTTAGCAAATGGTTGTCAAACTGAATGCAATTGAAATCCGAAATCCGAAGCACGAAGCACCAAACAATTTCAAAATCCGAATGTTCCGATGTTCAAAACAGGGATATAGGTAAATACCTAAGTATTTTTTGTTTTGATTATTTGGATTTTAATCATTTGGATTTGTTTCGGATTTCGAGATTCGATATTCGGATTTAGTAAATATTTCTTTTCTTGAAGAACTATGGCCAACTTAA
This sequence comes from Syntrophobacterales bacterium, assembly GCA_050124835.1. GTDB lineage: Bacteria > Desulfobacterota > Syntrophobacteria > BM002 > BM002 > BM002. Next base: position 18,298 of record JASFEM010000020.1, read on the forward strand.
TTAATCCGCAGCATATGAAGAATGTCCTCTGGCTCATTCCCTGCCTTCCCTTAATTGGTGCGGTTATAAACGGACTGTTGGGAAGACGGCTTCCTGACCGGCTTGTCCATTTTATTGGCTGTTTCAGTGTCTTTATTGCCTTTCTAGTTTCGGTAGCTGGGTTTGTCACCCTAGTTAGGATTGAGGAGCCTGATAACCGCCTTCTTATTCAGCCCCTATATCAGTGGATACTCACCGCCTGGAACCAGGGCAGTTTCAGCCTGGAAGTGGCCTTCAGGTTGGACCCTCTCTCGGCGGTTCTCTGTCTGGTAGTAACCGGGGTGGGATTTCTCATACATCTCTATTCCGTGGGTTATATGGCAGGTGATCAGAGCCAGGGCCGCTATTTTGCCTATCTGAACCTATTTACCTTTTCCATGCTGCTCCTGGTTCTGGCCGATAACCTATTGCTGATGTTCGTTGGCTGGGAAGGGGTCGGCCTCTGTTCTTACCTGCTTATTGGCTTCTGGTTCAGCGACCTGGAAAAGGCTCAGGCGGGGATGAAAGCCTTTATTGTCAACCGAGTTGGGGATTTTGGCTTCTTCGTGGGGTTGATGCTCCTTTTCTGGACTCTTTTCGAGGGCAGCGGGGCCAGTATGACGGGTCTGGGCTTCGATCAGTTGAGAGAGGCCATACCCTTGCTCAGCACGGCCACGCCCATCTTAGGGGTCGGGGTGGCAACCTGGGTGGCGCTGCTGTTCTTTGTTGGCGCCACCGGGAAGTCGGCGCAGATACCGCTCTACATCTGGTTACCAGATGCCATGGCTGGCCCAACACCGGTCAGCGCCTTCATTCACGCGGCAACCATGGTGACAGCCGGGGTTTACATGATTGTCAGGCTTAATTTCCTTTACGTGATCGCTCCGGCTGCCATGGCCGTGGTGGCAGTGGTGGGCGCGGTAACTGCATTTTATGCAGCCACCATTGCGCTTACCCAGGACGACATCAAGCGGGTCCTTGCTTATTCGACCATCAGTCAATTAGGCTACATGTTTCTGGCTGTTGGAGTGGCGGCCTTCAGCAGCGGGATTTTTCACCTGGTCACCCACGCCTTTTTCAAGGCCTTACTCTTTCTGGGAGCCGGAAGTGTGATCCATGCTGTCCACTCCAATGACATGCAAGAAATGGGTGGACTCAAAAAATATATGCCGCACACTTACTTGACCTTTATGGTTGCGTACCTGGCCATATCCGGAATTCCCCCCCTTTCCGGCTTCATGAGTAAGGACGAGATCCTGTGGTCCACCTTTAATAGTCACTTGCCGGTTCCAGGCCTGGGAAAAGCACTCTGGGCCCTGGGTCTGCTGGGTGCAGGGCTCACAGCTTTTTACATGACTCGATTGATTGCGCTGACCTTCATGGGCAGCTTCCGGGGCGGCTCAGAAAAGGAGACACATCTGCATGAATCACCTTCGGTAATGACAGTGCCACTCATGATTTTGGCCGTGCTTTCAGTGGTGGGGGGGGTCATCGGTTTGCCGGCCGTGAGCCACTTGCCCAATTTACTTCACAATTTTCTGGGCCCGGTTCTCAGCAGCCATGGCGGTTCGGGACACGGATCACATGCCTACGCTCTAGAGGTGCTATTGATGCTGGTATCCACTGGGGTGGCGATCACGGGCATCTATGTCGGGTGGCTTTTTTATGTTAAACGGCCGGAGTTACCGGGTCGGTTGGCAGCCCGTTTCGCTGGTCTGTATCGGTTGCTATTGCATAAATATTATGTGGATGAAATTTACCAGAAACTTCTCCTGCGTCCGGTGTTGCAGCTAGTGACTCTGAGTGGCCGTTTTGATCTTAACACCATTGACGGGGCGGTGAATCTTTCTTCCAGAGTTACTGCCAAATTTGCTTTTCTAGTAGGCTGGGAGGACCTGAAAATTGTAGATGGCGCGGTCAACGGGCTGGCAGACATCTTCAAGAGATGGGGTGCATGGCTCAGACATTTGCAGACAGGTAGAGTCCAGCAATACCTGTATTCAGTGGTGCTGGGGATCTTCTGTCTTTGTGTGTTTATGTTGCTGTTCTGACCTATATTGCTTAAATCCGAAGCACGAAACATGAAGCACGAAACAAATTCAAAATCCGAATGTTCAAATGTTCAAAACTCAACTACCCAGAAAGATCTATCTCATGTTTAGATCATTTGGATTTTGGTCATTCGAATTTGTTTCGGATTTCGATATTCGGATTTCGGATTTAACAGGCTCACAGGGTGCATTAAGTGGAGCGAATTCACCCTAAGCTGATTAGATAAAATTTAGAGAACAGGAGAAACAAGTGATGGTGCCTGAGCATATTTTGTCCTGGATGATCTTTTGCCCGCTTATTGGGGCCGGGCTGATCCTTTTCGTGCCCAAAAGGTATTCCACCTTGATGAAAGTGATTGCCCTGCTCGCGACCGTTCCTCCTCTGTGGTGGGCGGCCAACCTGTACGTTCAGTTTGATCGATGGAATAATGGCTTCCAGTACGTGGAAAAAGTCCCATGGATCAAGGCCTTCAACATTCACTATTTTATTGGCATCGATGGCATCAGCATTCCCATGGTCTTGCTTACTGCTCTCCTGGCCTTTCTCTGTGTCATTGCCTCATGGAATATCAATGAGTACGTCCGGGGCTATTTTACCCTCTTTCTCCTTCTGGATACCAGTATGGTGGGAGTTTTCTGTGCCCTGGACTTTTTTCTGTTCTATGTGTTCTGGGAATTGATGCTGCTCCCCATGTATTTTCTTATCGGGGTATGGGGTGGGCCCAAAAAGGAATATGCCGCCATAAAGTTTTTCCTGTTTACTTTGGTGGGCAGCGTGCTGATGCTTGTGGTCATGCTGGTCTTCTATTTCGGCTCGGTGGAACCGGCCACCGGGCTTCATTCCTTTGACCTCACCATTCTGGCCGACCAGGCTGTACACCAGGCCTTCCTGAAGAACCACTCCATCCGCTGGCTCTGCTACTTGGGGTTGTTCATTGGCTTTGCCATCAAGATCCCTCTGGTACCATTCCACACCTGGCTGCCGGATGCCCATGTGGAGGCACCCACGGCCATAAGTGTCATTCTGGCTGGGGTTCTCTTGAAAATGGGAACCTATGGACTGTTGCGGATTTCCTATCCATTGCTCCCCGACATGGCCCTCGCTTTCGCGCTGTACGCGGCAATTTTTGGATTAGTAAGCATCATTTATGGAGCCCTGTGTGCCATGGCGCAGACGGATATGAAAAAACTCATAGCCTATTCTAGCATCAGCCACATGGGTTTCGTGATGCTGGGCATGTCGGTATTCAGTAACACCACAGCAATCAACGGGGCGGTGCTGCAGATGTTCAACCACGGAACTGTCACCGCCATGCTATTTTTGCTGGTGGGGGTAATTTATGATCGGGCTCACCATCGAGATATAGATGGCTTTGGCGGTCTGGCCAAAACCATGCCGGTTTATGCGGGTTACACCGGCCTGGCCTTTTTTGCCGCCCTGGGGCTTCCCGGGTTGTCCAGCTTCATCAGCGAAGCACTGGTGCTGGTTGGCTCCTTCCAGCAGTACAAGATAATCACCATAACTGCCACCACCGGCATAATACTCACGGCCGCCTATTTTCTCTGGACCATGCAGCGCGTATTCCTGGGGCCGTTGAATAATAAGTATGCCAAGCTTCCAGAAATCAGCCTGCGCGAGGCATTTACCCTGACACCCTTGGCCTTAATTGTCATCTTGCTCGGCTTTTATCCCATGCCGGTGCTGGATTTGATTGGAACAACTCTGAAGCACACCGTTGCGATGGTGGTGGGGTAGAAAGCAAGCAGCAGACAGTGGGCAGCTGGCAGAGGGCATAGAGCGTAGAGCATAGGGAAATAATTTCGAATTGCGAATTTCGAATTGCGAATTTCAAAACCAGCAGAAAGCAGAGGAAAGAGGACAAGGGGAAGTCGGAAGTCAGAATTCAGAAGACAGAAAATTATAAGTAGATCACTGAACCTCCTGACTCCTGACTCCTAGCTCCTGGCTCCTCAGACTCGACGCTATGATACCTGAAGAATTTATAAAGAGTAACCTCCAGGGGATCTCCTTCATCGGTCCGGAGATCATTCTTGCCATGGCTATGATGATCCTACTGATAGCAGGGGTTATTCTGCCTTACTGGCGGCACCGTTCAGTCTTTACGATTTTGGCTCTCGTGGGCCTGGCAGGGTCACTTCTGCCTTTATGGAAGCTACCAACACCCGATCCGAGTCTGACCTACCTGTCGAAACTCTTCGTCTGGGATTGGTTAACCTTTTTCTTCAAACCATTCTTCGTTGTTGCAGCTGCTTTTGTTGTCCTTATGACTCATGGTAGCCGCGAGATAGACAACGTGGAGTATAGCGAGAGCACTATCCTGGTGCTCGCCGTCACCATGGGGATGATGCTTCTGGTCGCCTCCACCGACCTTCTGATGATCTACCTCGCCTTCGAGACCATGGGAATCTTGAGTTATCTGCTGGTGGGGATTAGGGCCAGGGATTTACGCAGTGGTGAGGCTGCTCTGAAATATGTGCTTTACGGTGCCTTTACCTCTGGCACCATGCTCTTTGGCTTTTCCCTGCTCTTCGGACTTGCTGGGAGCACGGATCTCTTGGAAATCAGCCAGCAGGTTGCGGCGGCCAGCCAGCATCCCCAAGACAAAATCCTGCTGATCGTGGCCGTGATGTTTTTTCTGGCCGGTTTGCTTTTTAAAACCGCATCATTTCCCTTCCACTTCTGGTGTCCTGATGTTTACGAGGGGGCGCCCACACCAATTACCGCCTTCCTCAGTGTGGGGCCAAAAGCAGCAGGATTTGCTCTTTTCATCCGGCTTTTCTATCCGCTCTTCTCATCGGCTGGGAAAACAGGAGCATATGAGGCTATTTCAGGCTTAGACTGGCCGTCGATTCTGGCACTGGTCTCAGCGATAACAATGACCCTCGGAAATCTGGCGGCGATCCACCAGAACAATCTTAAACGGTTGCTCGCCTATTCCAGCATTGCCCACGCGGGATATCTGCTCATGGGTATTGTTGCCTTGAGTGAGCTGGGGTTAAGGTCGGTAGTCTTCTATCTGGTGGTTTACCTTTTTATGAATCTAGGCGCATTCGCAGTAGTTACTCTGGTGGCAAGCGCAGGAGGAAGCGAGGAGATTCATTCCTACCGCGGTTTGGGGAGCAGGGCACCCTATGTATGTGTGGCTATGGCGATATTTTTGTTTTCTCTTATCGGTCTTCCTCCCTTCGCCGGCTTTGTGGGCAAGGTCTATCTTTTTGCCGCGGTCATTTACAAAAAAATTTACTGGTTGGCGTTGGTGGCTGCACTAAACACCGTGATCTCCCTCTACTACTACTTGCGGGTTGTCAAAGCCATGTTTCTGGAGAAGTCAACTGAACCTATCCAGATCCAGGTTTCCTTCGGTTCACAGGTAATACTTTTTGCACTGCTGGTCCCCACCCTTGGCCTGGGTATTTACTGGCAACCTCTTGCCAGCGTTGTCAGTGGGATGTTTTGAGATGTGGTATCGCAGTCTCGGATTGAAGTTGATTTGTTCGGTGAGCGCCATCGCTGTTCTAGTCATTGGTATCTATGCGTCGGTGAACATAAATACCCAAAGAGATCAGCTCATCCAACAAGTTATTCAAAGTTCGAATCTGGTAAGTGAGACAATCAAGCGCAGCATGCGCTACGACATGCTCAAGTATCAGCCCGAGAGGCTCCATCGGGCTATCGACACCATTGGTGCTCAGGAAGGAATTGAGAAGGTACGTATATTCAACTACTTGGGAGAGATAATCTACTCTTCAGACCGAAAAGAAATGGGCACCATGGTGGATAAGTCCTCCGAGCAGTGCTATGCCTGTCATGCCAAGGAAAAGCCCTTCGAACGCCTAACCACCACGGCTAGAAGTCGAATTTTCGAGACTGCTGTCGGCCATCGGGTGCTTGGCATGATCAATCCCATCTACAATGAACCGGACTGCTATTCGGCGTCCTGCCACGTTCATCCCCGGGAACAAAAAGTGCTTGGGGTCCTGGATATTGATGTATCCTTGGCTGATGTGGACGGGGTGATCATTAGTAACAAGAAGAAGATGACCCTTTTTGCTGGGGTGGCAATTCTCGGGATTTCGCTAACAATCGGTCTCTTCATTCAGCGATTTGTAAGTCGACCGGTTAAACATCTTCTGAGAGGAACCGAACGAGTTGCTGCCGGTGATCTTTCTACTCCTCTCGAAATTTCATCCAAGAATGAGATTGGCACCCTGGCTGCCTCCTTCGACCAAATGACCCAGCGTATTGAGAGTTCCGAGAAGGACTTAAAGGCTTCCGAGGAAAAATACCGTTCTCTTTTCGACAATGATCCCAATCCCATCCTGGTTTTTGATCGTTCTACCTTTCAGATTATTGATGCCAACATACGTGCCACTGAGAAGTATGGTTACTCCAGGGAGGAGTTGCTCCAGATGTCTTTCCGTGACCTGGGTGATCCAGAAGATGCGGAGAAGATAAGATCATCCGTGGTGGAGGCGTGTATCTTTTTGCCCAAGGTTAGACATCGCAAAAAAGATGGAACCATCATGCACGTGGATATCCATTCATGTCCACGGGAACATCTGGGCGAAGATGTAATTATTGCCAATATTGCCGACATCAGCGACAGCATCCAGGCTGAGGCGCAACTGATCCAAGCCAGCAAGATGGCTACCCTCGGAGAGATGTCTGCCGGGGTGGCCCACGAGTTGAACCAACCCTTGAATGCGATCCGGATTGGCAGTGACCTATTGAAGAAAGTGGTGGAACGCGGTGAGAGCCTCGAGCCAGAGCTGCTGGATAAGGTCTCTGGCGAAATAGGTGCCCAGGTAGAGCGTGCTGCCAACATTATCAATCATCTCAGGGAATTCGGGAGAAAGAGTGACTCGGACGAACTGGAAAAAGTGAACATCAACAACCCTATCAGAGATGTGTTCACCGTACTCGGGCAGCAGTTCAAACTCAGACAAATTAAGGTGAACCTGGAGCTTGATGAAAACCTCCCCCCCATTCATGCGGTGAGTAACCGGTTGGAACAGGTATTTATCAATCTGGTTATGAACGCCAGAGATGCCATGGAGCAAATGCTTGAGAGCGGTCAGCAGGAAAAGTGGGAGCCCGTCTTAAACATCCGTACATACCAGGAAAAGGGCAGGGTGGTAGCGGTTATCAGGGATAACGGCTACGGTATACCAGAGAGCGTTAAAGAGAAGATTTTCGAACCGTTCTTCACCACCAAAGAAGTGGGCAGAGGGACCGGACTAGGATTGTCTATCAGCTATGGAATTATTAAAGATTATGAGGGCACCATCGAGGTGGAAAGCATGGTTGGGAGCGGCACCATTTTCAGGATTACTTTTCCTGCGCTTGCCAACCAGGAGGGCCTGCAAGAGGGAATTTCGGTATGAAAAAACTACTGATCATAGATGACGAGGCGAGTACCAGGGACCTCTTGAAGTTGTCCCTTGAACGCGACGGATACACAGTTTTTACCGCCGAGGACGGTCCCACAGGACTGGAGATATTTGCCAAAGAGATCCCGTCCATAATTCTAACGGACATCAAGATGCCCGGTATGGACGGTATTGAGGTTCTTCAGCGGGTGAAAGAACGGAATCCCGATGCGGAGGTCATTGTCATCACTGGACACGGGGAGATGAATTTGGCGATTCGGGCCCTTCAGCTCGAGGCATCTGATTTTATTAACAAGCCCATAAGCGATGACAGTCTGGCGGTTGCCCTCAGACGTGCCGAGGAAAAGATATGGTTGCGGAACAAACTCAGAGAATACACTGAGGATCTGGAGACGATGGTCAAGGAAACCCGCGATGAACTGTCAAAGCGCCACGAGCTCGAGCACAACCTCATTCATACATCCATGGACGGGATCATCGCCAATGACCGTCAGGGCAACATCATCATTTTCAATGAGGGAGCAGAGCTCATCTATGGATATACCAGAGAAGAAGTGATCTCCTCTATCCATGTAACCCAGCTCTACCCTGAGGGTCGCGCCAAGCAGATCAAGCAAATGATCTATGGGAATGAACACGGAGGTCCTGGCCGACTGATCAATTATTCAGTGGAGGTTCTCACCAAAACAGGCGAATTGGTTCCCATCCTACTCTCCGCCACCATACTTGTAGACAAGGGCGAGGAGGTGGCAACGGTTGGCTATTTCAAGGATATGCGGGAGATCAAAGGGCTTGAGGCTGAGTTGTTAAAAAGCGAGCGCATGGCCGCTGTGGGCCAGACCACCGCGGGAATAGCCCACGGAGTGAAAAACATTCTCCACGGCATGAAACTTGGAGCCTTCATGATAGACACAGGTTTTGAAAAACAGAAAGCCGAATCACTTCGCAAGGGCTGGGACCTGGTGCGGAAGAATATCGATCGAATATCTAAAATGACTAAGGAAATGCTGAGTTTAGCAAGCGCCACGCCGCCTGCTTTCAAGTTGTGTTCATTAAATGGTATCGTGGATGAGATCTGTCAGTTGATGGCGGAAAAGGCTAACGAAAGGGGTATAAGCTTGGTCTGTGAGCTGGATCACTCATTGCCTCAGGTGGAGGTGGATCCAGAAGGTATACACACCTGCCTGTTAAATCTGGTGACCAATGCTATCGAGGCCTTTCCGCAAACCGCAAGTGGAGGGCAAGTTATTGTGTCCAGCCGCGATGAGGCCGAGGCCGGGGTGTGTTTACAAGTAAAGGACACCGGCGTGGGCATGAGCAAGGAGGTCAGAGAACAGATTTTTGAGAATCTCTTCAGCACCAAAGGGTCGCGGGGAACAGGGTTGGGTCTTGCCATCACCCAGAAGATTGTTCACGAGCACGGCGGTACTATCCAGGTAGAATCTCAGCCCCAAAAGGGTTCCTCTTTCACGATCACGCTACCTAAAGAAGGATTTTTCGGCTAGTCATTGGATCATTTTAACTTTCCTCGCGCTAGCTTTGCTTCCAACTTCGCTAAAGCTTCGACGGACAGGCTGCACAAGCCCACAGACGGGGTTCATGTTTCACATTTCCCATGCCATCTTACCTAGACACGACTCAACTTTGGTCTGCTGAAATTCTCCAACAGAAATTCAGGCCACTTTTCATAATTGGGTGGACTGAGTAATAGATTCCTCTGGAATTTTAAGTGCTAACATTGTATGTTGTACATGAGGTGCAAGACCAGCTATTGAGCAAGGAAGGAGTCTGCAATGAGCGGTAAGAAGATCGTGATTATTGATGATGATCCGGAAATCTGTGACGCTATGAGCGAAATTCTTGGCGAATATGACTACCAGGTGTTTACCGCCCTGGACACCCGCTCCGGCTACCAGCTTCTTTTAGAAGAGCGGCCGGATCTCCTTATTCTGGATATTATGATGGCGACCATGCACGAAGGGCTGGACTTTGCTACCAAAATCAAAGAGAGAGAGGGGATCTACGGGATGCCTGTGCTTATTGTCTCCGCCCGCCCACCGGCTGAAAGAGGATATGGCCGGAGCCTGGACGAGGACCTGGACTGGATCCACGCAGATATTTTCATGGAAAAACCCGTCGAGCCGGAAGAACTCATCCATAATGTAAAATTGCTCCTTAAAGACTAAAATCATCCCCATTGCGGTGTATTCTCCGCCGCGCTTGGTGCTAAAGCCGGGTGAAAGCCGGCAAACAGCTTTTACTTTCTTGGCAAGGATAAGTTTTCTGACGGAAAGCTCACTATGACGAAAATCTTAGTGATCGATGGTGACCAGGACACTCGGGAATTCCTGAACACCTTTCTGAAAAGTGACGGTTATACGGTCTTTACCGCCGAGGATGCTCTTGGCGGCCTGGAGATTTTTGCCAGAGAAAATCCAGCGATCGTTTTTACGGATATGGATATACCCGGGCTTGATGGCCTTGAGCTGCTCAAGAGAGTCAAAGGACAAAATCCGGATGTACAGGTCATTTTCGTTACAGACCGCGCAGAGACTGATCTGGCTGTTCAAGCTCTGCAGCTGGAGGCATCCGACTTTATTAGCAAGCCAATTAGTAATCAGCGTTTGATGGACGCTTTGCTGCGCGTTAAGGAAAGACTTTGGAGGCGGGGCAAGCTTCAAGAATACCTTAGGAATTTGGAGCAACTGATTAAGGATACCACCGAGGAACTGGAAAAACGCCACGAGCTTGAGCATAACCTCATCCAGACATCAATGGATGGGATTATTGCCAATGACCGTCAAGGCAACATTATCATCTTCAATGAGGGCGCCGAACGCATCTACGGGTATACTCGGGAAGAGGCCATCTCTGCCATACATGTAACCCAGCTATATCCAGAAGGTGATGCCAGAAAGATCAAGAAAATGATCTATGGGCAAGAGTATGGCGGTCCAGGTCGCTTGATTAACTATGAGGTGATGATTCTTACCAAGAAGGGCGAGCATTTGCCCATTGCGCTCTCCGCCACCTTGCTTTACGAAGAGGGGCGTGAGGTGGCCACGGTTGGATATTTTAAGGACATGCGTGAGATCAGGCGGTTGGAAGAAGAGCTTCTAAAACGCTACCAGTTTGAGCACAACCTCATCCAGACATCAATGGACGGGATTATTGCCAATGACCGGCAGGGCAACATTATCATCTTCAATGAGGGCGCTGAAAGCATTTGCGGTTACACCCCGGATGAGGCGCTCTCTGGGTTGAATGTCACCCAGCTCTACCCCGAGGGCGAAGCCAAGAAGATAAAGAAACTGACCTACAGTTCCGTCTATGGCGGTCCGGGTCGGTTGATTAACTACGAAGCGGAAGTGGTTACCAAAAATGGCGAGCGGGTGCCCATACTGCTTTCTGCAACTCTACTTTACGAAGAGGGTGAAGAAGTGGCCACGGTGGGCCATTTCAAGAACATGAGCGAGGTAAAGCGTCTAGAGACGGAGCTTATTCAAAGCGAGCGAATGGCCGCTATGGGCCGAGTCACGGCAGGTATAGCCCACGGGGTGAAAAACATTCTCCACGGCATGAAACTAGGCGCTTTTATGGTGGACAAAGGGCTGGAGAAGGAGAAACCTGACATGCTCCAGAAGGGCTGGAACCTGGTGGGAAAGAATATCAATAGGATTTCCCGCATGACCCTGGACATGTTGAGCTATTCTCGTACCAGTCTTCCAGCCCGTCAGAGCTGTTCCCTGAATGACATTGCTAACGAGGTCTGCAACTTGATGGAAGATAAGGCCAGACAACTTCAGATTGACCTGGTCCGAGATCTGGATTCGACCTTGCCCCGGGTTACGATAGATCCGGACGGTATCCATTCCTGTCTGCTGAATTTGGTGACCAATGCTATCGAGGCTTTTCCAGAAAGTATTAGTAGCGGTACGATTACGGTGTCGAGTCGAAGTGAGCCAGAGGCTGGCGTTTATTTAGAAGTCAAAGATACAGGCAGAGGTATGACCAAGGAACTCCAGGAACAGATTTTCAAGTATCTTTACAGCACCAAGGGAGCGCGGGGTACCGGTCTTGGGCTGGCCATCACCCAGAAAATTGTTAGCGAGCACGGTGGTACCGTTCAGGTAGAGTCCCAACCAAACAAGGGATCCTGCTTCACCATCATCCTTCCCAAAGAAGTCTGCACCCCCTGACCCGTCAATTCTTTCACATCTTGCTCTATCAAATAACTAATAACATATAGCTAGTAACCTATAACTCTCCTGTGCCCCCTGCCTACTGCTTACTCTTTTTCTCAGGCACCTGGAAGGTTCTGCTGATCACTAGCGTCGCTGCTTCCACCTGATCGTCAGCAATGACACACATCGAAGAGGTAATAGTGGTGGCGTTACTGAAAACGGTTATGCCGGACCGTTCGAGGGCCCCGAGCAGGAGACCCGACATGCCTGGGCGAATGTCAAAATGAGGCCCCAGGATACGAATCACCGCGACAGGTTGCTGCAATTCCAGAGCCTCTGCTTGCATTCTCGTGTTTAGTTCTTTTAGTTCGGGCTCTAGAAGCGCAAAGTCCTCCGTGGAGATACAAATTACCAGGTCACGATTGTAGTCGCCAGCACAGCCTTCGAGCAGGAACCTGACGGGAACAGCATGGCGTTCCAGGAGGTCAAAAAGAGGGCGGGTGGCGCCGGGACGGGTCGGAATGCGCAGGAAACTCAACTGGGTTAAATCGCGCAAGATTTTGAGGGGAAAAATCTCTAGAATTTCGGCAGACCCCACATTACATTCCTTTTTGTGACCAACAGGCTCAGAGCAGGACTGTAGCTTCACCCGTCGTTTGATTACGGCAGTTCAAAGGCATCGGATAGACTGGCAAGAGCCTGGTCCACGTTATCCATGTTGATCACGCACGATATCACTGAACTGGCGTTGTTGGTGGAGAGTGGGTCAATACCCTGCATACGTAGGGTAGTGAGCAACCGTTCCGCCACTCGGGGTCGCTCCTTGTGGGGATAAATCGATATGACCTTTACGCGAGGGTGATACATAAAATCCCTAATTCCCAAAGAAGCCTCGTTGGCGTCGAGCACATCTACGGCCTCATCGAGCGACTCGGCATCAATGCAGATGCACAAGGAGATATAGCCAGCGGAATCCTTATACTTATTGATAAAACGTATATTAACCGAACGATCTCCGAGAAGCTTCAGTACGGCTGCGGAAGAATCGCTATCGCCTCCAGGCATGAGAAACGTTAAAGAAGCAAGTGCAGGACTTTGAAGAATGCCCGTAATTCTGATCTTTTCGGGTTTCGGAGCGCCGATTCGGCGCATGATTTCGAGAGTCTTGCTTTGCTGGTTCATAGAAGACTTACCCGAGAAAAGTGTTAGGAGTTATGTTTCAAATCATCAGGCTCATTTGTCATTTGTCATTGAGCATTTATCATTTACCATTTATCATTTACACCTCAGTCAATTTAGGAACAGTATCGACAGAAGCGATGGAACTCGAGGGTAAATGTGTGCTGGTGATCCAGGCTGAAATTAGGGCCCAAACCACAAATAATCATAGTTGAAGAAAGTATAAATGACCAGAACATTATTATAAGCCCGCTCCGCGTAGGTTGGCCGCCACAGGCATTGTCTAAAAATGAAAAGTGGGAATAAGGAAATGAGAAATGTGGAAATGATCGGGTCTCAAAAACCCACTCGCATTCGGGTAATGATTCTTGCGTTGGTTGTGGGCGGTCTGTTGATGACTGTCAAGTTCGTGGCCTACTTTCTAACGGACTCCACAGCAATCTTATCCGACGCCCTGGAGTCCATTATTAACGTGGTGGCCAGTGGCTTCGCGCTTTATAGCATTTACTTGAGCGATCGGCCGCCGGATTGGAGCCATCCGTACGGACACGGCAAGATCGAATACGTTTCGGTTGGTTTTGAAGGGGCCCTAATCATTCTGGCGGCGGTTGCGATTCTCTACAAAGCTATTCCTGCCTTTTTTGTCGCACCAGTGCTGGCTAAGCTTGATGTGGGCATTATTATAATTCTCGGGACCTCGGTGGTGAACCTTGCACTGGGACTTTTTCTAGTGCGCACTGGGCGCAGGACCAGGTCCATGCCTCTCGAGGCGGATGGCAAACACCTGCTTACCGACGTCTATACCAGTGTCGGGGTGATTGTGGGGTTGGTTTTGGTTCGGGTTACCGGGTGGTACGGCTGGGATCCTCTGGTTGCCTGTGCAGTGGCACTCAACATTATTGTCACCGGGGGACACCTGGTGAAAAAATCTTTTGGCCGGCTAATGGATGAAGCGGAGCCAGAACTGCTTGGTAGAATAGTGGAGATTCTCAATAAGAATCGGCGACCGGACTGGATTGATATTCACCATCTTCGAGCCAGGCACTATGGTGACAAGGTACACGTAGATTTCCACTTGGTTGTTCCGCGAAGTTTCGGGCTCCCAGAAGCACACAGGGAAGCGAAACAAATAGAAAAGATGATTCTTGATTCGCTGAGTGAAGTTGTTGAGGTAATTGTCCACGTAGATCCATGTGAAGATCCATTATGCGAGCGGTGTCTGCAAGCTCGTTGCCAGGATCGGAGCAAAGAGGGTCACGCCACTATTAGAGCTTGGCGGATTCAAGAAGTTGTGGTGAAGAGAGTTCACCGGGGCAGCTAGCAGGGGATAGCAAACAGCGGGCATCCGCCTTCGCTAGAGCTTCGGCGGACAGGGCAGACAGCCCGAGACGACGCGGCGACACGGAGACGCGGGGACGCGGCGAGTTTGGTTACAAACGACCAATGACCAATGACCAACTCGCAATGAGAAATGAGAAATGACCTCGGCTCGATTGGTTTATGCAGATGCAACCGGGCAGATTTACGACCATCCTTACTTGGAGATGACCGGGGCTAGTGGCGGGAGCTGGCAGCGTGTGGCTGAAAGCCATCTCATACCTCTGCCGCCGGGAAGTGAGCTATTTCTGCTGCCCAATCGTTTGCCAGTTGGGTACGACCGCAGCGAGCGTCGGTTTTTAAAACTTGAAGAGGATCCCAACAATCCCAAACAGATGGTGCAGGCGGTGGCCGCATTTATGGCCCCTGCGCACACGCAAATCTTCACGGCGGCCTATCAAAGCGAAGAAAATGCTCCAGTGCTACCGCTCTTCAGCTACACTGCCGTGGGCTGGAAGGGGGGTCAGTTTCTGGCGGCGGGATTACGGATAGACCCACTACCGAGGCAGGATATTGACCAATTCGATCTTGACAAGTTAGAAACCAGGGCCAAGGAAGCTCTTGCTCATCAGAGGCACAACCGTCTCATTCAGCACCTCGGCACCTGTGCGCTTTCCTACGGCTGTCCAGCAGCGAAGAATTACTTTTTGGGAAGATGGGAGGCGCCCCTCCCCACATCGCCTCAGTGTAATGCCGACTGTCTCGGTTGTATTAGTCTTCAGGAAGACAGCCAAGTCTGTGCTTCACAAGAGCGCATCACCTTTGTTCCCACTCCAGAAGAGATTGCCGAGGTAGCGGTGGAGCATCTGCGAAGAGCTGATGAGCCAATAGTGAGTTTCGGTCAGGGGTGTGAGGGGGAGCCACTGCTGCAAGGGAAAATCCTAACGGCAGCAATTGATCTTATCCGGCGCCAGACAGGGCGTGGCACCATCAACTTGAATACGAACGGCAGCATGCCTCGCACAGTCGCACAGCTTCGCGACAGTGGCTTGGACGCTATCCGAGTCAGCCTCAACAGTGCCAGAGAGGACTACTACCGCAAGTACTACAAACCCCGCGGCTATAGTTTTGCCGATGTCGAGAATTCGCTGCGAGCAATGAAGACCGGAGGCGGTTTTGTCTCCATCAACCTGCTGAATTTACCAGGGGTCACGGATGAGGAAGAGGAGGTGGAGACAATTATCCGGCTCATTGATGAGACTGGTATTGATCTTATTCAGATGCGCAATATTAACATTGACCCAGAGTGGTATCTCAAGGGCATTGGTTACCGCAGCCGTGGTCAAAGGCTGGGTGTCCTGGAAATGATCGAGAGGATTCGTCACGCGCACCCACAGGTCAAGTTTGGCTACTTCAATCCCTGCCTAAATCCAGGATAGCAACAGACAAAGTCTTGTCAGCGATATATAGGTGAAGTGCGCGGAAAGGAAATCGTTATGAGAGGATGGCTGTTAAATTCGATGTTGGCGTTGGGTTGTTTCGGATTATGGGCATTTCTCCCTAAAATTGCCGTAAGGTACATCTCGCCAAGGAGTGCTTTGATCTACGAAGTCATGGGTGGGGTTTTAGTGGCCGTATTAGTCTGGACTACCGTCGGTAGAGGAATTGATTATGACTTTAGAGGTATAACACCAGCGTTTCTCACCGGGGTAATTGGATATCTGGGAATGCTCTTCTTCTTGAATGCTGCGAGCATGGGCAAGATTTCAGTTATTGCTTCACTCACAGCTGTCTACCCAGCAGTTACCATAATTCTAGCGGTGATAATACTGAAGGAGAAGATGAGTGTCATACAATATATAGGGATATTTCTGGCAACAACAGGGGTGGTCCTGATTTCCTACAGGTGAAGCAAGGTGATCATCTGAGTGAAGTATTTGAGTATTGGAGCGACAAGAAATTCCAAATAACAAATCACAAATTCCAAACAAATCTCAATGACCAAAATGCAAAATTCCATACCGGCCTTTGTGTTTGGATATTGCAATTTGGGATTTCATTGGAATTTGGTGCTTGGAATTTGACATTTTGCAATACTCCGCCACTCCGTGACTGGAGTGCCACAGAGGGGGTTCTAAACAAAGAGTTTTTTCTATGACTTCTTGGGGTTATCCAGGGATGAGGGGAGATACTCCAGATTGACATTGTGCATAGCGTGCATGATGTTGCCTCGGATCTTGCTATTCTTACGGTAAAGTCTTTGGAGAATCTCACGTATTTCCTGACGCTTTCCAGAATTTTTGGAAGGACATGGATTGACCGTGGCTGGAAGGCCGCGTTCTTGATGAAAACGGCGAAGTGTTTTCGCATCCAAGAGAGCCAAAGGCCGGATCACTTCGATTTCACCACCGAAGAGGGGCTGCCTGGGGAGCATAGTGGCTACCTGAGAGCCGTAGAAAATATTCATGACGAAGGTTTCAATAAGGTCATCCAGGTTGTGGCCAAAGGCGATCTTATTGCAGCCCAGTCTATTGGCCTCTCTGAAAAGCTCGGTGCGACGAAGTCGGGCGCAGAGAAAGCAGGGATTCTCCCTGTTCTCTGAGCTGTGCGCTTTAGGACCGAATCTGCGGTGAATTACGTGGTGAGGAATACCCAAAGAATCCACCCAAGCATGCACGGGTGCATAATCGCCGCCCTCGAAACCCAGATCCACATGGGCCGCGAAAAGTTTGTAAGAGATTGGAATTCGTCGAAGGCGATCGTTCAAAAGCCAGAGAAGGGAAGTACTGTCCACTCCCCCACTTAGTGCCACCAGAATGCGGTCCTCTGCATCGATGAGACGGTAGCCCTGGGCAGCTCTGCCCAAGAGTCGGCGGACCTTTTTTCCAATGGAGGATATTTTGGTACGAGAATGATTAGACATAGATGGTAACCGGGATTCCCAGATTCAAAGAGCCTAACAGCCAGATTATTCCACAATACTCAGTATCAGGCAAACGATTCGGCGGCTGAGCGGGCGGGATGAATTGCAAAACCAGAAGGAGGATGACCAGATGAGGGAAATAATTGCCACAAAAAGCGCTCCTGCAGCAGTTGGACCTTATTCACAAGCAATACGATACGGCGATCTCCTATTCGTATCCGGACAGATACCCCTGGATCCGGAAACGGGCGAAGTCATGAGTGGAGATGTTAAAGTGCAAACCACAAGAGTGCTCGAAAATCTCGAGGCCATACTTAAAGCAAGTGGTATGGGGTTACAGCATGTGTTGAAATGCACTTGTTTTCTGAACAACATGGCAGATTTTGCGAAGTTCAATTCAGTTTATGGTACCTATTTCGCTGATATTCTCCCCGCACGGGAAACCGTCGAAGTCTCACGGCTCCCAAAAGATGTGTTGGTGGAAATTTCAGCAATCTGTGGAAAGTAATTTGAAGATACTAGGGACTAAGCACTAGGCACTGCGAGACGACCCAGCCTCCGCCTAAGCTACGGCGGGCAGGCGCGGGGACGCGGGGACACGGAGAGGCGGGGACAGTTCAGCGGGCAGCGGGCAGCAGGCAATAAGAACGTGGCACAACGTTTGGCGAGATGAGAGAAACGAATGACTAGTGACCAATGACCAATTACGAAACAGAAAGTGAAAGATGTCCGATGGGTAATGTGAAATAAAAAGCGGTGACAGTTCTGATGATGCCACCGCTTCACAAACAACAGGAGCGAAAAAGCAGGTCAGTCAAGATTCCTAGGTCTGCTTTTCAAAATCCTCTTTACTAGCGCCGCAAATTGGGCAGGTCCAGTCATCGGGAAGTTCTTCAAACGGAGTTCCAGCGGCGATGCCCCCCTCATCATCACCAACCGCCGGATCATACACGTAGCCGCAAATCATGCAGACCCACTTATCCATAATTGCCTCCTTTCCATTAGGTTTTTCAACTCGAGTAATTTACTATTAAAAT
>JASFEM010000021.1:0-31853 GCA_050124835.1 Syntrophobacterales bacterium
GGCGGTTGGAAGAGCACCTCACTCTCTATCTGCTCGCCATTGTAGTCGGTATACTTGGGGGCTATGGGGCAATTCTGTTCAGATTGCTCATAAAAGGCTCGCAATTCATCTTCTACCAAAACTCCAACGACTTTCTCTTATTTGCCCGTGAAGTGCCGTTTTATTTGAAGTTGCTGATTCCTGCGCTGGGGGG
The DNA here is from genome assembly GCA_050124835.1 of Syntrophobacterales bacterium. Taxonomy (GTDB): domain Bacteria; phylum Desulfobacterota; class Syntrophobacteria; order BM002; family BM002; genus BM002. Next base: position 194 of record JASFEM010000021.1, read on the forward strand.
ATTGGTGGTTGGCCTGATTGTCCGTTGGGGTACGGAAAAGGCAAAGGCTCACGGGGTCCCAGAACTCATTGAGGCCGTGGTCCTCAGGGGAGGAAGAATCTCATGGCGGACGGCAGCAGCACGGGTGTCTGCCGCGGCTGTCACTATCGGTTCAGGTGGCTCAGTGGGTCGAGAGGGACCCATCATCCACATCGGTTCCTTCTTGGGTTCTGCCGTGGCTCAACTCACCCGCTTGACTAGAGATAGGGAACGGATTTTGATGAGCTGTGGCGCTGCCGCGGGCATAAGTGCCACGTTTCACGCTCCCATAGCGGGCATGCTGTTTGCGGTGGAGGTACTTTTAGGAGATTTTTCCCTGGGTACCTTCTCTCCAATAGTTCTGGCCTCTGTCACCGCGGCAGTGATTTCCGGTTTTCATCTGGGAGATTTTCCAGCCTTTGTCATTCCCTCCTTCCAAATAGGATCACCCTGGGAATATGGTCTATATCCCCTGCTGGGTATTCTGTGTGGTCTCGTAGCAGTGGGATTTACTACAACTCTCTATTTCTGCGAGGATCGCTTCAACAGCCTGAAAATTGCAGCATGGGCGAGGCCTGCTTTGGGCGGATTGTTGCTGGGTTCCATGCTAATAGTGGTGCCACAGGTTTTTGGTGTGGGCTATGGAGCCATCAATCTCGCCTTGGCGAACCAGATGTCTTTGGCACTGATGGGTGCGCTGATCTTAGCCAAAATATTGGCGACCTCTATCAGCCTGGGGTCTGGATCGACCGGGGGTATACTTGCACCCTCAATTTTTATAGGTGCAATGACCGGTGGTACTTTCGGATGGTTGTCGGGTGAAATGCTGGCTCTGTCCAATCTCTCTGCCGTAAGCAGCTATACTTTAGTAGGCATGGGGGCCCTGGTTGCCGGCTGCACTCACGCTCCTGTTACGGCGATTCTGCTCATATTCGAACTCTCGGCAGAATACCACATCATCCTACCGCTGCTAATGGCCTGCATCCTCAGCACTATAACCGCCTCTATATTCAAGCGCGGATCCATTTATAGTCTCAAGCTTCTGCGGCGTGGAGTGGAAATCTCCCGTGGGCGAGAGCAGACGATCCTGAGAAACATCACAGTACGAGATGTTATGGTTCGTGATATCAAGAGCGTGCTGGAGTCTGCCCCAATGGTGACGGTCGTCGAGCTTTTCAGGAGGTTTAACCTTTCCTGTCTCACTGTGGTGAACGCCCAGGGTGAGCTGGTCGGGATTATCTCGTTCCACGATATTGCAGGTGCTGCCTCCGAGGAAGAGATGTCATATCTGCTTATAGCCAGAGATATGGCTACCACCGAGGTTGACACGGTCGTTCCGACTGATACCCTTGATATGGTTCTGCAGAAAATGGAGGCGGAGAAAGTGGGTCAAATAGCCGTAGTTGCAGAAGATGGCTCAGGTAAACTTGTCGGACTGGTGCTGGAAAAGGACGTGCTCAGCACCTACGAGCGTGAGCTCCGGTTACGATGGTTCTGAGAAGCCAGCTGTAAGCGGGCAGGAAAGCACTAGGGACTAGGCAGTATGCACTAGGCACTATTTAGAATAATTCCGGTGCCTGGTGTTAGCTTGAATTGCTGAAGGCTGACAGCTGATCGCTGAACGCCTTAGGACATTGTGATACAAATGATCGATTACCGCGATATATTGAACAGCATAACGCGGGGCATAATTACCGTGGACCTAAAGGGTGAAATTACCTCATGTAACCGGGCCCTGGAACAAATACTGGAAGTTGTTGCAAGCAAAATTATTGGTCATTCTCTGGAAGAGATTTTCGGGAGCGAAGATCCTCTATATCATTTGCTAAAAGAGTCCATTCGAGAGGAGTCTCGTCCCCAAGACAAGGATCTAGCGTATACCACCAAATCGGGCAATATCAAACCGTTACGGCTGACAACCTTTGCTCTCAAAAACAAAGCGGTAAAAAGAGTAGGGGGGATTCTGCTGGTCAAAGATATGACCGAAATCCACAAAATGGAAGAGAGAATGCATCGAAGCTCAAGACTTGCAGCTTTGGGTGAGCTTATGCAGCGATTGGTTCATGAGATTCGTAATCCGCTTAGCGCTATGGATATCAACCTTCAGCTTCTCCATGAGCGGCTGGAAGGTGGCAGTGATGATTCAGAGGTCGGCCGGTATCTCGATATTATCAGCACCGAGACACGACGTCTGAATGAAGTGCTGCGCAACGCCGCGCTGTTTTCCAAACCCCAACCTCCGGACCTCGAAGCAGTTGACCTTCACCAGATTATCCGGCAGGTCCTATTTCTCATTAAAGAGGAAGCGATCCGTAAGGGGGTTGAGATTGCTGAAAATCTGCAGGCTGAGGAGAGTTTCGTTCAGGCTGATGAAGATCAGATGAAGCAGGTTTTCATCAACCTTTTCAATAACAGCATTGAGGCGATGGAAAAAGGTGGCAGGCTGGAGGTGCTTTCGAGGAATGATGGCGAAGGCAAGATTATTGGAGTGGAACTTGTGGACACGGGGGGAGGCATCCCCATGGCCAATCTTCACCGGGTATTTGACCCGTATTTCACCACTAAGAAAAAGGGCACCGGCCTGGGGTTGAGCATTGTCCACACTATAATCTCGCAGCATGGAGGCAGTATAGATGTGAGTAGTTGGCTAGGTGAGGGAACCATTTTTAGTATTATTTTGCCTGTTGCTTCAGGTGAGTAAGAAAACGATGACCATAGGGAAGCCAAGAATACTTATAGTGGATGACGAGCCTAATATTCGCCAAGGGCTCGTTGAGGCCCTGGATGGCCAGGGCTACGAGATAGAGCAGGCTCCAAGCGGCGAGGATGCCCTAGCACACCTCCAGGAGACCCCTTTTGACCTGGTATTGGTGGACCTGGTCATGGAGGAGATGGATGGTATCCAGGTTTTACAAGAGATAAACCGACGATGGCCCCAGACCGAAGTGGTTATTATTACCGCCCACGGCACAATTGAGACTGCAGTCAAGGCACTCAAGGAAGGAGCCTACGACTACCTGACCAAGCCTATCAATGTTAAGCGATTCCGCTCCTACGTGCACAACATACTGCACGCCCAAGAGCTGGAGGAGGAGAATCGTCTACTTAGAGAGCAGCTACGTGCGGAACAAGAGTACAGTCAGATCGTTGGCCGTAGTGAAAAGCTTCTGACTGTTCTAGAGATGATAGATCAACTGGCGCCTACGGATGTGACCATACTCATCGAGGGAGAGAGCGGTACCGGTAAGGAATTGGTGGCACAGGCCATTCACCGGAAGAGCGGCCGGGGCCAAGAGCCTTTCATCTCGGTAAACTGCGGTGCTTTGCCCAGGGAACTCATTGGCAGCGAGCTTTTCGGCCACGAGAAAGGCGCCTTTACTGGTGCCTCGCAGCAAAAACAAGGGCGATTTGAGTTGGCGCACTGTGGCACCCTATTTTTGGACGAAATTGCCGAAATGGACCTGGAAGCCCAGGTGACGTTGTTGCGGATTCTGGAGGAGGGGCGATTTCGCCGGGTAGGGGGGACACGTGAGATTGAGATAAATGTGAGGGTGATTGCAGCCACCAACAAGAGCCTGCAAGAACAAGTGGCGGAGGGACGATTTAGGGAAGATCTTTTCTATCGTCTCAATGTCGTGCGGATGAATTTGCCGCCACTGAGGGAGAGGCGTGAGGATGTCCAACTTCTGGCACAGCACTTTTTGGACACATTTGGAAGCAAATATCATAGGCCAGATCTGAAGCTTTCAACCGAGGTGAGCGGCCGATTTGCGAATTACCATTGGCCGGGAAACATCAGGGAGCTGAAGAATTGTATTGAGCGGGCGGTGATTCTGGCACGGGGCCCGGTCATTGGCCCAGACTTGCTGCCCGACCGTTTGCAGCAGGAGTCTATCTTACCCCTAGAATCTGGCCGTTCTGTGGGACTGTCCTTGGCTGAGATGGAAAAGGAAATGATTCGACAAACCCTGGCGCACACCGGTGGACACCGAAAACGTACCGCCGAGATTCTGGGGATAAGTGAGCGGGATCTATATTATAAGTTGAAAAAATACCAACTTAAATAAAGATCAAATTGAGAGATTAGGGGATTAAGGGATTTACAAAACAGGATAAATAATTTCTTGGGTTTGCAGTCTTATTCAATTATTCTATAATTCCTGAATTCGCTACTGCAAATTTTGCAGTAGATAAAAAAATAATTGATATAACTAGATAAATATTGTAATCTTTGCAAACGTTTCAGGTTGAAAAAAGGAAAGATCTGCAAATTTTGCAGATTATTATTTTTTTGTCCTTCTTCTCTACTGAGCAAGTAGACTTTTAACTTACTAATATAATTCAATTAAATTTTTCAGATTAAATAAAATCCTCTGTGGCACCGTCTTTGCTTAGGAGATTCACGGACGTCATTTATCGCTGAAAGGAGAAAATCATGCAACTTGCACAATTTCTGGATCGGAAGCATGTCGTTTTGGATCTCCAGAGTCAAGAGCGATTGGCCTGCCTGGAAGAGATCCTGGATCGGATCGCCACGGATGGGTATCTGCGGAATAAGGTGAAAGCTCTCGAGGAACTTCTAGAGCGAGAGCAATTGGCCACCACCGGAATCGGCGGCGGCATGGCCATTCCGCATGTCTTCAGCGACGAAGCCCGTCGTCCTTTGCTGATCATGGCCCGCTCACAGGACGGGGTGGCCTTCGACTCTCTGGACGACAAGCCGGCGCACTTGATCTTCGTGGCCATGGCTCCACGGAAGGACAAGGATCTGTTCATCAACATCCTCTACCACCTGGTGCGCTTTCTCAAGGTTCAGGAAAACTTCGATGAGTTAATGGAAGCGAAGGATGTTGCCGAGGCACTGGCGGTAATTGCCAAGGCCAAGGACAATCTCCTGTCCGAGAAGCTGAAACGTTTAGTGAAGGACGAGGTTCAGCCTTATCGTGTTCCCGGAACTGGGATTTCTCGTTGATCAGTGGTTGAACTGTGTTTGGTTAGATATTCTTGTAAGAAGGGAAATGACTGTTGATGAAGCCTTCGTCCAAAGACGGAATTGTACGCTCTCTTAGAAATCAACTGCTTGGGTTCTTTCGCCGCTACCAGCTAAGCGATCAAACCTTTTTGATTATCGTAGCGGTAATCGTTGGGTTTTTGGGAGGCCTTGGCAGCATCTTTTTTGAGAAGCTTATCGAATTGGGCCAACACTTCTTTTTTGAGATCGTCCCTTACCTGGTCGGAAATCCCAAATGGCTCATAATTCTGATTCCCGCCTTCGGAGCTGTATTTCTTGCTCCTCTCATTTACTTTTTTCCGGTTGAGGCCAAAAGCGACGGTGTTCCAGCTACCATGGAAGCTGTAGCCCTGAAGGGCGGCATCATAAAGGTGCGTACCTTCTCCACGCGGATGCTCGCTTCGGCCATTACCTTGGGCTCAGGCGGCTCAGCAGGGAAGGAAGGCCCCATCATTCAGATCGGCGCATCAATAGGCTCCGCAGTCGGCCAGTTCTTCAAGGTATCGGGAGAACGGATGCGAGTTCTGGTGGGCTGTGGCGCCGCGGCGGGACTTGCCGCCATATTCAACGCACCCATAGCCGGAGTGCTTTTTGCGCTGGAGGTGGTGCTTGGAGAATTCAATCTGCATAGCTTTAGCCCCATTGTCATCTCATCGGTGGTGGCAACTGCCGTTAGCCGGGCTTGGCTGGTAGAAGGTGCGGCCTTGAAGCTCCCTCCTTACACACTGTTTAGCTATTGGGAGATTGGTTTCTATGCGATTCTCGGCATTGCTGCCGGCGTAATCTCTGTATGCTTTACCAAGGCCTTGCACGGGGCTGAAAAACTCTTTCATCGTCATGCGCCGGTTAAGACTCATTGGCAACCAATTCTAGGCGGATTGGTTGTGGGAATGATCGGTTTTTTCTTCCCTCAAATTCTCGGTTGCGGATATGCGCCGATTCTCGAGGCCATTCAGGGTAATTTTATGTGGAACACCTTGCTGGCCTTGCTGATACTCAAAATAATTGCTACCGCTTTTACGCTCGGTTCCGGAGGCTCGGGCGGCATCCTCTACCCATGTCTTTTCATGGGGGCTACGCTCGGAGGTATTTTGGGGTTCGCCTTTAACCTTCTAGCACCGGGGATCGCCCCTTCAGCAGGTGGGTATGCCCTGGTTGGCATGGGAGCCGTGCTGGGAGCCGCGGTCCAGGCCCCCATGGCCGCCATCATGATGGGCTTCGAATTGACTGGCAGCTATGCGGTTATCCTCCCACTGATGATTGCCTGTGTTCTGGCCTCATTGGTTCACCGCAGACTGATGAGCCACTCCATTTACACCCAGTCTCTGGTTGATCGCGGCATCGACATCTCGGCTGCTCGGGAGATGGGAGTCCTAACCACCCTTACCGTGAGTGATGTGATGAGTCTCGAGGTGCCAAAGATTTCCAGTAGCCTGCCTTATAATGAGGTAGTGCAGCTCTGTCTCAAAGGACAGGGTAACTATCTCTACACCATCGACGAGGAGGACAACCTGGAAGGAGTTATCTCATTTCAGGACATAAAAGAGTTTGTCTACGATGATCAACTCAACGGACTGGTGTTTGCCCGGGATCTGGCCAATCGCGATGTGGTCTACGTCACCCCCGATGAAACCCTGGCTTCTTCTTTGAACAAGTTTAGTTACATTGATATGGAGGAGCTTCCAGTGGTGGGGAGTGACGATGGTTTTCGTCGGCTACTGGGAATCATCACTCGAACCGAGCTCATGAAGATTTACCGAAAAGAAATGTTAAAGCGCGTCATGATTGAATCTTAGCCGCAAGACTGAACCCTACCATACCCACCTTACAACCGACCCTATCTTAAAATTTACCCATTTCTGGTCAAGCCACATTTGGGTAAAAAAATCTTGTATTACTATATAAATTAATAAGTTAAATATAAAAATTTACGATTTTTTAATTTTATTATGTAAACTATCCGCTATTTTTACCCATTTTTGGTAAAGCCAGAAATGGGTAAATTTACCCAAAACATGTACGGTAAAAAATGGGTAAAATGCACTTTGTTGTAGAAGCCACGTTCACTGGGAGAGAACAGGAGACAGAAGGCAGAATTAATGGTTTGTATCTAAACTGTTGACTCCTGGATTCCAGTCGGACTTTTTTTCTTGAAAAGCCTTCAATCATTCTGTAAATTACAAACAGTCAACTTTTCTCGAGCGAGTGCACGATCTTACACTTCACTGCGTATTCCACTTGCGATTCAGTTTTAATCGCGGCGGGTAGTCCTAATCTGAGAGGGGCTTCCATCATCCAAGCCCCATTGAGTGCCATCCGCTCGGAATATATGATGCTCTCTCAGCGGCGCAAGACCAATTCACTGAGAGAGCATGATTCAAGAGACTTTCTTGAAACCCTTTCAAGTTTAGCAATAGGGGCACCGCATGAGTTCCCTCCCTGTTTGTCTCATTGGCGGCTTCCGAATAACTCACCGAGGTATAGCTGGCACCAAGATAACTCTCAGTTTAAAGACAATGCTGGCATATCTTCTCCTCAACCGACGTCAATTTCATCTAAGAGAGTTGCTGGTCGGTCTTTTCTGGGGTGAGCACAGCGGGTGGCGGCCGAGAACTTGTCTCAGTTCCTCGCTGTGGCGACTGCACCTCGACTGGTGGAGCGAAGAGGAACGGCTAGTTAGGAGTGGATTTCAAATATTAGCTACCGCACTGCGCTGAGCCAATATCTTTTGAGGAGGATAATAAATGAGGAAAAAATTCATTAACAAATATTTGATGTTACTTACTTTGCTTTTCTTTTTTTCGGCATGCTCACTGTCCAATGAATCGTTGTCTTTAGACGAGATCAAGTCAGACCTGAATTGCTTTACATATGAGGATGGGATGAGATGGCAGATCATAAAGGAAGAATTCGGTGAGCCTGATCTGGCGCCTCTGCCATCAGGCAAGGGTCTCAGCAGAAATACCAGAGTTTACGAGGACAAGGTTGTCATCTTTCACACTGAACTGAATAAGATCAAGGTAGATGGCAAGACGCGATATGAAGAGATCATAAGCAGAGTAGAGATCTGTAAACATAAATGACGGAGCAAGCCATGCTGTCACTGGATGATTTTCTTGAGAAATCAAAAGACCGCGCCAAGGTTCTTAATAATTTCAGGGAAAAAACTGACCTAGAGCTCTCGCATAAGACAGTGGTGTGCATCCCTGATTTGCATCTTCTTGAAAAGGGACCCACCGATGACTTTTACGAAGGCAATGAGGCAAACTTAGATCGGTTCTTGAGCCTCCTTGATTTCCTGGTTGAGCACAAGGAAAGCCTCCAAGTCGTTCAGTTAGGCGATATGTTCGATCTCTGGCAAGCCCGTGGAAACACAAATCTCGTCTACGAAGCTTACCCAAGTGTATTGGGATTGCTGGATGAGGAATTGGGTTCCACTTACGTCATAGGAAACCATGACATCGATATCGTGGAATGGTATCAGGAGCAAAACATTACCTTCAACAGACTATGGCGATATTTCTTGGAAGAGAATGCAGACAAGCAGAAACGGGTGATTTTTGAACACGGCTTCCAAGCAGATTTTTTCAATAACCAGGGTACTTGGTCCGGGGCCATCGGCAGAGAGATTACGGAAATTGTCGGTCTAATGGAATACGTATATCCAGATATCGACGTAGTTCTTGGTGAGTCCTGGGAAAGGTTTAAAAGGATTTTTTCCATTTATAACGCAGGTCTGAGCGCTAAAAAGAATCCAGAATTCAGCCAGCATGAGTATTCCACCTACTACATTGATCTGATGGAAAAATATAACGCCGGGGATACCGACGATATTGAGGCGCCAACCGACCTGGTTTTAGCTGTTATTGCCCACACGCATAAAGCTAGACTTGTATCGAGGCCGAGGAATAATAGATCTTACTACCTAATGGATTGCGGATCGTGGGTCAACGGTGGGCATGAGTTTGGGATCATAGCAGGGAATGAATTTGCCGTCTGCGAGTGGGAGGCCTGAGGTTCTCCATGCATAGACCTCGACCAGAAAGAGAAGGTGTTAAATGTCAGGCAAAGATTGGCTGATCGGGAGATTGCTTCGGCAGGGGCAACTAGGAACAGAGGGTGGAGAGGTATTGCTCACAACGTTCCACAAAGGGGCGCCAGAACCGCCCGAGTCGGGAGCACTGCCTGTGGCAGAAGAGAATGTGGGCAAAATGGCCCTGGTCGAGGGGGATCTTGTCGACGGGGTTCTTTTCAAGGCCCGGGTAGCTGAAATTCTCCCCCGGCTGACGGGAGCATTGATCCAAATGCTAGCGGAAAAGGGGGTCGTTTCCACAACGGAAATTAAAGAGTACCTTTCCGAGTTGGAGGATGAGGAGGAAAGAATTGAGCAAGCGAAAAAGCTTTGCGCTTTGGTGATTGGGCATAAGAAGAGCTCTCCTGGTGCGGGCAACGATAGAGCTGGAATCCATGAATTTGAATTCAACGAGGATCTGGCCATCCGTATTGAAAAAAAGACGCAGAATACCAAAATCCAGCGAGTTTACCGCAGGACTTGGGGGGAACTCCCATCTGACGTCAACGGGCTTGACCCGCATTTCGTGCTCAGTTTGCACTGCAACGCCTATAACGGCCGGGCTTCGGGAACGGAAGTGCTCTTTTATCACAAGTCTAAAGTCGGCGAGAGCATTGCCAAGATTTTGCAGAGGCATCTGGTTGAATTCCTTGGTCTACGAGACAGAGGCATCCAAGGTAAAACCAGCGAAGACCGAGGCGGCCACTTGCTGCGTTACACCAAAGCGCCTTGCGTCATCGCCGAACCGTTCTTTATCGACAACGATCAAGATCTCGCCACGGCAAGGGATGATTTGGAAGGCTTGGCGGGAGCCTACGCCATCGCCATCGATGAAATGGCTCAGGTGGTCTAAACAGCTACACAAGAAGCAAGAGGTCAGATCTTGATTTCCAATACCGTGCCAAACCTAGTATGACGACCTGGGTTAGAGCAAACAAATATAATGCGACACGAACAAATCACCAGGAGCTAAAGCGGTAAGCACAAGGATCACAAACGTCACGGAACTAGCCTAATTTCAATTGTAAAAACTGTAATATTGCTCGATTTTTGCGCAGTGTATGAGTGGTTTGCATAGATAGGTAGCGCTACATAGAGCGATATCGCAGGTATTTCTATTGAAAATCGTAATATTAGATCAGTGGTATAGGTCATGATAACGAAAACAAGGAGGATCAAATGGGAAGATACCATTGGGTGGTAGCCGTGTTGTTTTTTGTAATGTCAGGATGTGCTCAGGTGCCGAAAGAATCAGTAGAGTTGTCCGCGACGGTGGGCCGTGATCTCGCTGAAGTGCATAGGGCCCACAGAGAATTAGTCATCTTGTTCTATGCACGAATGGAGAACGACATTAATGATTTTATTGATAATGTGTATGCCCCGTATCAAATACAAAAGACTTTAGAAGAATATGGCGGCATGCTGTCAAGTGCCATTCGGGAAGCAAGTGAGTCCGACCCATCCGGTGAGGCACAAAAGAGAGTTGTAGCTCTTTTGAGCGTATACCTCGAGGAGGTCAGAAATGAAGTAGAGGCCTATAGAAAACTAAAACTAAATCCAGTTGAGCAACAAAAATTGTCGCTTTTGACAAAAGTCGACGAATCATATGACAGGATACATTATGCAAACTCTATAGTAACAGGTCATCTCGCTTCTGTAGTAAAGGTCCATGATGCTCAGAATGAACTTCTTGCGAAAGTGGGCATGGAGGATCTTCGCGTAGAAGTAGGTGAAGATGCTTTGGAGCTGTCGAAAAAACTTGAGGAGTTATTGATCAAAGCACGAAAAGGGAAAGAGAGTGCTAGAAAGCTGTCGACTGAACTAGATAAATTGATAAAAAAATATACGGAATGAGAACTTTAATATCTTCGCAATACCTATACTTACCACAATAGGAGAATTGTCATGAGTACAGAAATCGAAGAATTTCGTGCAGCACTCAGGGAGAGTTTAAAAAGGAACCGAGAAGCTTTTGAAGGAATTTACAAAAAAGAGCTCGATGAGCTTCTGGGTCTTTCTCGAGAGCAAATCAACACAATTACTCCCCACGACCTTACCGATCTAGAGGTTTATGACAAGCTCATCTCGGTTGTTAAGGAAGCCTCTCGTAAAAACATCAGGCAAGCGCAGCTAAAAGCACAAATTGAGGAGTTAGGAAATATTGCAATAGAAATTGCAAAGAGGGTCCCATCGCTAGCAGCGTTGTTAGTCTAGAACAAAACTTACAAGGCCGTAGTGCTGGGGTCATAACCTCGGACCACCAAGCTGGCTGATGTTACGAGAGATAGCAGCAAAATTATTTATTAGATTGGCTCGACCTTTAATTATTTAATCAAGAAGGGAAACCTAGAATGTTTGGTCTACAGATGATTGATGTCGTCCTAGGGCTCGTATTTGTGTACCTGTTGTTGAGTATCGTATGCACAGCTGCCAACGAGCTGGTGGCATCCTTATTTAAATTGCGGGCAAGGACTCTTACAACGGGTATCGCTAACTTGTTAAAGGACGGTGGGATCGCTGACCTCGAAAGAGACTTCTATGAGCATCCTTTGATCAAAAGCCTTTATAAACGAAAGGGAAAACCCTCATACATCCCCCCTCGAACGTTTGCAATCGCTTTGTTGAATTTAATTGCGCCGGAAAACACCGCTGGTCTGGATGTGTTAGCGAATATACGAGCCAAGGTTGAAAATCTTCCTGACGGTTCCGATCTAAGAACAACATTACTTATCCTGCTAGATGACGCGGGGGATAGTCTAGAGAAGTTACGTGGTAATGTTGAGAAGTGGTTCAATGACTCAATGGACAGGGTTTCTGGCTGGTATAAAAGGAAAGCCCAATTTGTCATTCTAGTTCTAGCTATTACTTTTACTGTGTTGGCAAATGCAGACACCATCGAGATTGCCAAAGCGCTCTCCATTGATCCTGCCCTGCGGGAAAACCTGGTTACGCAGGCTCAGGGCTTCCTAGAGAAACAGGCTGCCGCTCAGCCAAACCAGGCAGCAAAGCCTAATAATGTGGGCGAGGTGAGTTCGGGTGAAGATTCGGACTCAGCAACATTAACTGTTCGAGGCGCCAGCTCAGACTCGCCCTCAAAAAGAATACAGAACGCCTTGCAGGAAGTTCAACAAGCCACCTTGCCTCTCGGATGGAAGACGTGGCCTGAGGGTACGGAGTGGGTTAACAAGATCATTGGCTTGCTGCTGACTGCACTTGCTGCTTCTCTTGGAGCCCCGTTCTGGTTCGATAAGCTTCAAAAGGTCGCCAACATCCGTGCAGCTGGTGCCTCACCAAGGGATTCGCAGCAAACTTAAAACCCTCAGCCTGGTAAAAAGAATGCCAAGAGCAAATATATGAAAGAATAGTTGTTGGTAAGTCTTATAGGACCGGAGAAGGAGATAAATATGGCACAAAAAGCTGATGCGGTTTTTGAAGGCGGTGGGGTCAAGGGCATAGGGTTGGTTGGTGCGATTTCTGAGATAGAAAAAGCAGGCTATATACTTGAGAATCTATCAGGTACTTCAGCCGGAGCCATTGTAGCCTCACTTCTGGCGGTAGGCTACAGCTCTGCCGAACTGAAGAAAGAACTCGAGCAACTCAATTACAATGACTTCAAAGACGAAGGCTTGCTGGACAAGCTAGGTTTTTTGGGAAAGAGCCTGAGTATTGGTTTTGAGTATGGGATCTACGAGGGAGAGTTCTTTGAAAATTGGCTCGAGGGATTACTGGTGGCTAAAGGGAAGACCACCTTTGGTGACATCACAACAGATTACAAAGAGGAGAAATACAAATACAAATTCCAAGCCATCGCAGCTGATATTACCGATAGAAGGCTGCTCGTTCTTCCCGGAGACTTGAGGTTGTTCGGTCTCGAACCCGATGAATTCAGCATCTCAAGGGCTGTGCGGATGAGTATGAGCATTCCCTTTTTCTTTGAACCGGTGGAGCTTCGTGACACCAGCGGCAGAAAACATTTCATTGTTGATGGTGGGCTTTTGAGCAACTATCCAATTTGGCTTTTGGACGATGGTACTGGAGATCCACCCTGGCCCACATTTGGGTTCAAACTCATGGAACCGGACAAGAGAGAATTAAAGCAAGCCAAAAGAAACCCCATCAACAATCCCATAAGCTTTCTTAAGGCTATTGTGGGTACCATGCTGGATGCCCATGACAGCTACCATATATCCAAATCAAAGGGAGACTACGACAGGACAATTGGCATTCCGACAGTCATAACTTTAAACGGTGTCGAGAAGGAAATAGGAACCACCGACTTCAACATAACTCAGGAAGAAAGCCAGGCACTGTATGAGAACGGTGTAAGAGTTGCCAAAGAATTCCTGATGAAATGGGATTTTAATAAGTGGAAGAAGAAATACAGATAGAAGAAGCGAGCAAACTAAATTAGTTCAAAAATACGGTTAATTGCTTCTCGGGCGGTGTCGACGTAGTGGACACCTCGAAGATCGGGAATGGTTTTTAGCCCCACAACCGGTTTGCCGATCTTCAAAGCGTGACCTATTTCGGATAGTGTCCCGGCGCCGCCGGCCACTGCCACCAGACCGTCGGCCGTGTGGGCAATGATCACATTGCGGGCCTGCCCCATGTCCGTGGCCACCGCTATCTTGATATGACGATTGGCTGCATGGGCAGCGGGGCCCGGGAGTATGCCAACCGTAATTCCGCCAACCGAAGAAGTTCCCATGGCGGCTGCTTCCATCACCCCACCCAGGCCGCCGCAAACCAGAACAGCACCTCTCCGGCCAATTTCTTCACCCACGTCCTGAGCAAGTTGGTAGATGGTGCTGTCACATTGCCCGGCACCAATCACTCCAATAATGGGAGCCCGTTGATTCATTAGGATTCCTCCCAGCCGTGTTGGCCCAGCAAGCTGACAAAACGACAACCGCCCAAATCTGTTTTGGTAATGCCCTCCTTTACCCGGACAACTTGCATGAGAGACTGGGTATAGCGATCGCCCACCGGGATGACCAGCCTTCCACCCATAGCCAGTTGATCCACAAGGGGTTGCGGCACATCAGGGGAGCCAGCGGTGACAATTATGGCATCGAAAGGAGCTTCTTCTTTTAAGCCAACGGTGCCGTCTCCTACTACTAAAACCACGTTGAAGTAGCCTAACTTGTCGAGGATACGCTGGGCCTTGGCTGACAAAGAACGGATGCGTTCAATGGAATAGATTTTCTCTGCAAGTTCTGCTAGGATTGCCGTCTGATAACCGGAGCCGGTTCCGATCTCCAAGACTTTCTCATGCCCCTGGAGTTCTAGTGCCTCGGTCATCAAAGCCACCATGTAGGGTTGAGATATTGTTTGCTTCTCACCAATGGGAAGAGGGTGGTCGTTGTAAGCTTGGCTGAAAAGTGCCTCTTCAACAAAGCTGTGGCGGGGCACTTTGCGCATGGTTTCCAGGACTCGCTCATTTTTAATGCCGCGGCTTATGAGCTGGCTTTCAACCATGCGATTGCGAGCAGTAGCAAACTCCACGAGTACCCTTCCACTTAACTGAAAACGTCTCCAGAAAGATAATTAAAGGTAGATTAGCCATGGACCATTTGTCAACGCAAAACTCAAGGAAAACAAAGGTCAGCAGAGGATCGTACAACCGCTCAGGAAGCAGCAGTCTCTCGCTGTCGGCATTGCTTTTGAGCGTGGCCGTTCTGCTAGTGCACTGCACCCCTTTGACCCAAAGGCAAGAGACCGTTCCGAACCGACCGGAGACCAGAGTTTACCAGTCGAGATTGGACATTATCAGAGAGGCGGTGAAGCGGGTGCTGGACAAAAAGAAGTTTTTTTTGGATGAGGAGCAGAGCAACTCGCTTTACATTCAGAGCGAGTGGCTTGAAGAAGGCCGTTACCGGAGTATGGTGAAGGCTGCCCTCAAACCCCTGGAAAGAAGCCGAACGGAGGTAAGGCTCCACATCCTCGTCGAGAAAAAGGGCATGTTCAAGGAAGCCTGGGAGCCAGAGGACGAGATTGGCATAGACGTCTACCGATCATTTTTGGACGATGTGGAGATGGAGGGCTACCGTGTACTCTACGACGGTGCGTAAGGCCGTCATCCCGGCTGCTGGTTTGGGTACCAGGGTGCGGGCCATTGCAGGCGATTTGCCCAAAGAGCTTTTGACGGTGGCAGCGAAACCCTTGATCGTCCATGCGATTGAGAGCCTGGCTGCCAGCGGCGTTCGCCAAATTGCGGTGGTTATTAGTCCCGCCAAAGAAAGCATCCAGCAGTTTCTGCAGGGTGATCCACCCGAGTTTCTGGCGCCGAGATTGGATGCCCACCTGGAAGTGCTATTTAGAGCCTGTAAATTCAGCTTCTTCGTTCAGTCTGCCCCTAACGGGCTGGCGGATGCGGTCAGTCTCTGCCGGGACTTTGTGGGTGGCGAGCCATTTGCGCTGGTGATGCCGGATAACATTTTACTGGATGGGCTCCCGGTGATAGCTCAAATGATTCCATTCTTTGCTCGTTACCCCCAAGACATGGTGGGAGCTATCAGCTTGGGTGAGCAGGAGGCCTCGCGTTTCGGCAATGTGGGGATCCTAGATACAGAAAGCATTCCTGGAGAGAACAAGCGACTAATGCGGGTCTCCAAGTTTTCAGACAAATCTGCTGACCCTTTACGCATTCCTGCGGGGAGCAGTGTTCTCAAAAATTTCGGTGGCGCCATACACTTGCCACACTTTTTTGACTACATTGAACAATGTCGCTCTCATACTGCGAATGAACTGGACGATGTTCCAGTTTTGCAGGCCGTTGTTAAGGAGAAAGGCTTACTGGCCGTGGTGCTGACGGGGCATGGTTTTGACGTGGGAAATCCCGCTGGCTATTGGGCTGCAAATCTCCATTCGGAAAGCAAGTAGCTTCTTCAACAGAATATGTCACTCAGCTTACCAGTTCCTCACTGCATAACCCGCCATTCCAACGTAGATTCTGAATTCACCACTGAACAACTATTCACCAGCATTCAGCTGACAGCTCATCTTTTTAAAGTAAATTCGCCAAAGCGCCATACTCACACCAGAGAAGATCCAAAGTTTGGGTATGGCTGCGGTCTACAATCTCTTCTCTGCTAGAAATGCCCAGCCGTTCCAGGGCAAGGTGTCGGAGTCTGCATCGATAATAGGTGCCAAAGGCCATGGGGCCAGCCGAAGTCGTTAAGACAGGTGAGAATTCCTCCGTCTGGTTCACTGTTTCAGCTAAAGGGGAAACTAGGGTACCGTGGTAGAGAAATGGCAAGTTGTCTTTCCAGGAAGAATCATATTGCGATGGGCTAAGGAAGTTACAGGGTCTCTGGTCGAGGAGGGTGTTAAAAGAAACCGGGTTATGCACCTGGCTCAGGGGGCGAAGCGCAAAAAGGCGAACCTGAGAACTAGAGGCAAGGATGGTCTCGAGCGGAGGTGCTGTCAGATCGTCCTGGTCGGCAAAAACACCCAGACCAGCAAAATCGCTCCGTTGGCGCCAGCGCATCATGGCCAACTGTAGGCTAGGATGCGCTGCTCTGGAAGTGTCGTCAATTAAAAGATACAAAGGTTCATGGCCCATGTGGCTTACCAGTTCCACAAATCGAGGCAAGTAATCTAAATCATGGTCGCGCAAAGAAGAGACAAAAAATTTGTCAATTATGGGTAAAACAAAATACGGAAGTCTCCCGGTCCGGAGCCACTCTTTGCCAGTAGAAATTAAGCCCCAGAGCAAATTGAGAAAAGACCTGTGGTTTGCCTTTTTCTCGAGGTACCAGGATAGCGTTGCCAGTAATCGCTGCTGAGCTACCGGTAGTGAACTAAAGGTAATGGCAAAGTTTTTTCCCTGGGTTAACCGTTGGTAATCATCATCAGCCAGCAATTCCCTCGTTTGAATGAAGAGTTGTTCCCATTTTTCAAACGGCAGTCCGTTGAGCAGCAAGCTCACCCGCAGAGCCCAGAGATCCTTTAGCAGTCTGGGTCTAACCAGACGTTTTCCCCAAAGGCGCAACAAATTATCGGCCTGCTCTTTAACTGATACACTCGACTGAAGTTTGGATGATTGACATTGTGAAGAGAGCTTTTCCTCAAAATCCTTCCGCATAAAGTTGACCCGGTCGGCAAAATCAGCTGCGACCTTTTCCGGTACCTGCTGGGCGAATGAGGGAGTTCCCCAGCCGGTGGCCGCCCCAAGGCTGGCGTTGTGAAGAGTCAAGACAACGCGCTGGGTCTGTCGGCTCACCTCCTTGGCTAGACGATAGACCTCAACAAGTTCGTTTGCCTGGTAGGAAATCAATCTTTCGAGAAAAGCTATCTCCTCGGGTCGCCGCCGGTCCCAGGACCGGATACGAAGTGCGCCTTCACGCTCGAAACATGCGTTTTTGATTCGACCTTGATCCAGGTTCGGAATTGACGGGGTGGCCAGATTTGAAAGCAGTACCATCTTTCGCCAGTATCTGTGGCCCCCCATGGGTGTGAGCCGACTGGCGACTGCAAGTGTTTCATAGATCTGTCCGAGTGAAAGATTCTTGGTTCCCAGCAGCCGCCTTCTGAGTCCAGGATTCAGAGGGTGGGGAAGACGTGGTGCAAGTATGGAAAGGAGGAGCTTACGCGCAGTGAGGTTTACTGGCTGAGTTAGATTAACCAGCTCCTTGCGGTCCAAGCGAGATCTCCGTTTAAAAGCTGTTTGTAAAACTAGGGCTATGGGCTGCAAATTCTGACGATTCTCTGTAGATGAGGCGAGTTCTGTCACTAACTGGCGCAAAATTGCCTGTTCGTGCCAGCCGCGCGGCAGCCAGTGAGGAAGCCACCTGACAAGACGGCGGAAGTGACCGATTTCGTCTTCCACTGGCGGGCTAAAAATAAGGATGCGAACTGCCTCACGGACGGTCTTGGAGTTGTCAATCAGACCCTGGGCCAGATGGGAGAGGTGCACTCGAGTTTTTGCACCATTACGGTTGAAAAGACGCCGGGCGCTGTCAACAAGATGAGGCGCATGGACGTCCAAAACCCCAATGAAGGGACGAAGGGGTTCCGGGTCATTGAATTGCCATATTTCCATAATATAACGATTGGACCGTGGAATTTGGTATTTGTATTATTCTAAACTTTACATGACTAGAAACAGCATTATATTAGATCCATATAAAATGAATGGCAAGGTTGCCAACATGCAGGGAACTTCAGTGGGTTTCCACTGTCTAAAAGCAGTTAAGAGATAATAGCTGAGGGCCTGCTGAGACGAGTGCTTGACGGTTAAATTGAATGCCTGCAAGAGATAGCACGATTTTTAGCTGATAAAGAAAGGAGTTGATATGGTGAAGATTAGTTTGAGAGACGGTTATCCCAAGCTGTTTGGGAAAGCCCTTGTTTTGGGGTCTTTGGTGCTGGCCCTCCTACTCGTACCCACGTTCCATACTGTTTCTACAGGGGCTGAGGAGTCGATAAAACCATACCCCCATGCGCCGGTATCCTTCACGGAACTGGTCGACCAAGTTGCTCATGTGGTGGTTAATATCTCCACCACAAAGGTCATAAAAAGAGGCCCCACGCCGCAGCCATTCGGTCCGAACTCTCCGTTCCGCGATTTTTTTGGTGACGACTTTTTTGAAAGATTTTTTGGGCAGATCCCCAGGGAGCAGACACAGCGTAGCCTCGGTTCTGGCGTTATCATCGATCCCGTAAAGGGTTACATTCTTACCAATAACCACGTGGTGGCCAATGCAGATCAAATTATTGTTCGTCTTGATGATGGCAAGGAACACAAGGCGGAGGTGGTGGGAAGAGACCCGAAAACTGACCTCGCCCTCATAAAAACCAAAAACGGGCTGGAGGTTGACAATGGGGCTCCGCTTGGAGATTCAGACAAGGCAAAGGTTGGCGAGTGGGTGATGGCCATAGGCAATCCTTTCGGACTGGAGCGTACCGTAACCGTGGGTATCCTAAGTGCCAAGGGGAGGGTGATTGGCGCCGGTCCCTACGATGACTTTCTCCAAACTGACGCTGCGATCAACCCCGGCAACAGCGGCGGGCCCCTGTTTAACATGAAGGGTGAGGTTGTGGGCATAAACACCGCTATAGTTGCCACCGGCCAGGGCATTGGCTTTGCCATACCCATCAATATTGCCAAGGACTTGTTGCCACAGCTGGAGAAGGGAAGAGTTATACGAGGTTGGCTTGGGGTGAGCATCCAGGAAGTTACCGAGGAGCTCGCCAAATCATTCAAACTCAAAGAAGCCGAAGGGGCTTTGGTGGGAGAGGTGGTTGAAGACTCCCCGGCTGAACGCGGCGGGATCAAGCGCGGTGATATCGTCTTGAGTTTTGACGGGAAATCAGTGGCGACGCCTAACGATCTGCAAAGGATTGTGGCGAACACAACTCCCAATAAGAGAGTTAAGGTGAAGGTGATAAGGGAGGGCAAGAGCAAAACTCTGACCGTTAAGGTTGGAACTATGCCGGATGAACTGCCTGCTACTGCCAAAGCAGTGACCACTGATCTGGGTCTTACCGTGCAGACCCTGACACCGGAGCTTGCTGAGAGGTTTGAGTGGTCTCGGGATGAAAAGGGCGCCTTGGTGACGGCTGTCGAACCTGGGACGCCCGGTGCCGAGGCTGGCTTGCGCCGTGGCGATCTCATCAAGGAGATAAACCACAATACCATTGAGAGCGTGGCAGATTACAAAGAAGTTATCCGGAAAGCTGAAAAAGGAAAGCCTCTGTTGTTCTTTGTCAAACGTGCTGACCGGACGTTCTTTGTGACGGTGAAACCACAGTCCGAGTAATATCCGACTTCATCTGCGGGCAGAATTGGCCTATAGAGGTCTAACCAACATTACAGCCATGTGGGGGCAGGGTTCCAACCCTGCCCCCACATTCTTTTGCATTCCCTGAATCTCCCCACTTGACACTATCTAACCATCTATTATTCGAAAATATTGTGGAGAAAATATACTAGAGCCAGTCCGGTTTTCACTGGTCCGGTCACGCGCAAATGAGGTTGGTTCGGTCTAAAAGATAAAAACTTGTTATTATTGAATATTTAAAGATTAATCTGCTATCTGCAACGTTAAGAAAAGTCTAAAAATCAATGTTGCGACCCTTGACCTCCAAAAAATGATGATTAATTTATAGGAAACAGATTTAACCATATAATATCATTGAATAAGGAGGTGTTAAATATGTTCGATCTGGTACCTTGGAGAAGACACAGAGCTTCCCTCGCTCGCCCGAGGAGAGATCTCTTCCACTGGTTGGTGGAAGACTTTGATCTGCCTAACTTCTGGGCAGGCGAGAGGGAATGGTTGCCGGCTTTTGATGTTTCAGAGACTGATGCGGAGATCATTGTCAAAGCTGAGCTGCCTGGTATGGACGTCAAGGACATCGATATCACCCTAACTGATGGCCTGCTTACCATCAAGGGCGAGAGAAAGATGGAGAAAGAGGACAAGAAAGAAAACTATCACCGCATCGAGCGGCAATTTGGATCTTTCTCCAGGAGTTTGAACCTGGGGGTGACTGTTAAAGGCGACGCCATTGACGCCAGCTACAAGGATGGGGTACTTACCGTGACCCTACCCAAGGCTGAAGAGAACAAGCCCAAGAGGATTGAGGTAAAGCATTGATCTCATTAGCCCTCGATTAACTCTTGTCTGGCGAAAGGGCGGGGAAAGGGCGCGTCTAATAACCCCAAGATGCGCCAGCCCCGCCATATCATTTTTCTTGGAGGCGATAGTCAATGAAGGAAAGAATTAGGGAATTATCGTTCTATCTACCCGGGGCTACTCTCATAATACTCGGTTTTGTAGTGGTCTTGTTTCCTATGTTACTGGTAGCCTTGTTTTCAACTGGCCTTATTCTTATAGGAATAACAGCTATCTCTGCTGCCCACAAGATGAGAAAGTTGCGGCGTGAATCCCAATGGACCATGGTCTGGGAACCTGTTGATCCTATCATGGGAGACAGCCTACAGCGCGTGTTCCTCTACCGGCGCTGGTAATTTGAGACGAGCACCCAAACCGTTCATCGGTATGGTCAATATATAGAAGACCCCACCAGTCATTCAAACCTGGTGGGGTCTATTTTTTTCTACCCGCAAACATGTTGCGCCGCAATGACCGATTTCCAAACCATACAACTTTGCGCAACGTTGAACGGGTAGTTGGCGGTTTCCTGGTGAGTCTTATTTCAACTTTGCGAGGCCGCTTTATCCAATAAATAAAACTCGATATCCTCGATAGAAACATGATTCATGTGCAGTCCCAGGGTTTCACTGTCTATACCCAGACTCAATCCGAGAAGTTGAGGATAGAGAATGGATGGGAGCTGATGCTCAGGACCCCGCCGAGAGACCAGTATTTTCTGAACGTGATCGAACTGAATCTGGCAGTAAGAACAGGCAACGCAGAGGAAATCCGCACCAGATTTCCTGGCGTGCTTCAGTTTGTTTTCGGTCAAATCCAGCGAAAGTTCTTCGTTTACACCCCACAATGGAGACCCACAACACTCATGCTTCTTGAGCCAATTGACGCTACGGGCCCCCGTAACCTCTACGAGTTCGTCGAATTTTGAGGGAGAGTGAGGTTTGTCGAACTTAGTGAGTTTACTGGGACGCAATATGCGGCAGCCATAGTGAGTAGCGATGTCGAGACCTTTGAAGGAATGCACGATTTGCTCTCTTATGGCGTCGATGCCTATGTCATCGTAAAGAACCTGAAGGAGGTGTTTCGGTGTAATGTCTCCTTCATATCTCAAACCCTCTTTTTCAAGAGTGTCATTGACTTCTTTCCTGATGGATCCATCATCTTGCAGGAGCTGCTCTATGTGTTTCATGGTTCCGTAGCAGCAGTTGCAGACCGTTAGTAGGTCGAGATTCTCCCTCTCGGCAAGAGCCAGGTTCCTGGCAGAAGAAATGACATAGGCCTTGAAATTTATGTTTCTCAAAGGATAGCCGCAGCATCCGAATTCTTCGACGTCCACCAGGCCAATGCCTAGTTTATCGAGCACCGCGTTGGTGGACCATTCGTATTGTTGGAGCACTATGGGTGTCGTGCAACAGCGCAGCAATGTGTACTTCATGATTGCATCCGTCTTTTATGTTTTTGCCTGTTTAGTGAGCTTTTCTTTCGCTCGAGTGACCGCTATGTTTTTCAGTTCGTAGATGATGTCAGCGACACACACACCCTGAGGACAGTGCTCCTGACACTGGTAACAGCCGAGGCAATCCCATAGCATTCTTGAACTGAAGACAATATCCCAGAGTCCCATTCCTGCAGCATGCATAATCTGATGGGGCAGAAGTCCCACGGCTTCGCTCGGCTTTGCATAGTTGCGTACCACCGGACAGGCGTTTGAGCAGGTCACACAGCGGAAGCAATGGGAAAAGGTGGAAGCCTGGGCCGATTTGTACACTTTTCCGGCAAGGCCATTTCCGCTGGGTATCAAAGGAGTGTCGCTATCCAGCATGTTCAACGGAATACCATTAGGATAAATATTCCTGAGGGCCAACTCTATGGGGTCGGGGTAATGATTCTTGTCTTGGTCCAAGGAATCCTGCATCAATCCACGGTAAAGGGAGAGCGGCGAGAGAACAAAAAATTCGGGTTGGTGCCTTTCCAGCAGAGTCTCCCTAACGCTGAGCCACAACTCCTGAAGGTTGATTCCGGCAGGGCAAACCACTGTGCAACGGTAACAATTGGTACAAAGATGCAGCCCCTCTTGTATACTTCTAAATTCCTCGGCGCTGAGTTTCTTACTGGCAACGAGCGCTTTTATGGAAGGTATCTTTTCTGATGGCAGAATATTGACATTGCGCAGCGTTTCAAAGACAACGCCAACTCTACACTGAACACTACAAGTACCACAGTGCATGCAGGCATCCAATTCCAGCATCTGTATAGTGGCTATATTGGCCGGAGCCGATTTTCCTTCCTCCATTACACTATTTGCCAACAGGCTCAAAGGGGTGGTAAAAATATGGAACATCTTGCTGAATGGCAGGTAGGCAAGACCGATGAAACAAGCCAAGAAGTGGATATACAAAAGAATGCTGGACGCCTTCGCCCTATCCAACAGTGGCGCCACCGGTTTAGTAACTTTGGCCACCGTATATCCGGTGAATCCCCACTGTGGACGAGAATGGCACTGAAGGCAACTCATTTCATGGGCTTCTTTGCCCGCCGCCAAGATTTCAGCGTCAAAGGGGCCTTTGAGCCCTGGTGAGACCACGCCGAATTTCGTTACCCAGTAAGCTTCTAAAGATTTAAGCTCTTCTTCATCGGCCGCGATTGTGTACTCTTCCACCATCTCTTGGTACTTGGAGTACGAGGTTATCTTGGTACCCTCCAACAGAAAACCGGAAAGCATAATAATCGCCAGGATGATGATGGCATAGAGATCCATGGGGCTGGTTCTGAGGCGGGGCATCTTGAGGACAAACCGTCTATACAACGCAATTCCAACTCCCAAAAGTACCAGAACTCCAAAAAAATCTCGCAGAAAGAGAAAAGGGTTAACCGTTGAATAATATTCCGGGAAAAGCGCAGAGGTGACTATTTTGTCGAGGCCATGCATAAGCAGGAGAAGAATAAAGCCACAATATATACACATATGCATAGCCCATTTTAGAAAGTCCTGTCTTAGTACTTTGACCTGCAGGAAAACATCGAGAACGAGTACCTTGAGCAGGGTGAACAACTTTGGGCTGAAAAATGTCAGGATAATTCCTCGGAGGGCTGCAAAAATCCTCTCTGGGGTGGAGATATTCTTGGCGTCTATTCCCAGGGAATAGCGAAACCAGGTAGAGACCTTGTAGATGAGACCAAGAGAAAAAATGGCCAAGGATACGTATAGGGCAACGGTAAAAAACACGAGCTTGTGGTACCTCCCTTTAATCAGCTACCCGTAGCATCAGATCTCGAAACGACAACGTAGGCGTTAAATCAATATCTACTCAAGTAGTAGGTTATAATGACGATCTAATTGGCCTTCTGTATCGTTTATCACCTGATGAAGGGAATTTCTTTGACCTAAGTCAACGCTGTTGTGCCCAGGTTGGAAATGAGAAAAAAGAACGGTTAGCTTTCGAAGGTGAAAATCATCTGGCTCGGGGAAAACGTGTTAACTATCACAGCGATTGGGTTGAGGACGCGGCACAACTAAAAGGTCAAGTTCATTGGAAGTTTAACATAAATCCTAGTAAAAAACTGTATTTTAGATGAAAAAAATTTTCTAACTTTGAGGTTGTCAAAACTCCACAGCTACATAGGTAGCTTGTTCGGTCTTTGATGGCTGGTGCCTAGTCATTTCTGCCCGCTGTCAGCTGCAATCTGCTAGCTGGATACGGGTGTCCAATTCATATCCGGCCAGGTGATCTCCTTGGGATCTTTGAAATATGCGCCTTGAGCGCAGGGTTTGCAGAGGGTGTCACCATTTTGCACTATCTCGCGGTGATCCCTAACAACTTGACCGCAGCGGCTGCACGAAACCTTGCGCCGGGTCGGGCCGGGCAAATCAAACTCGCTCAACGGAACCTCTACCTGCTGCACTCTGAAAAGGACACTGTCCGGCATCCTTTTGTAGGCTTCAAGCTGCTGCTTGTATTTCTCAGATACCTCCGGGGCATATTGACATGCCAGGTCGCGGGCTTCCTCAGTGGAAAGCACCCTGAAAGCCTTGCCGGTATCAAGATTTACGAAGGTTGCGGCCATGATACCGTAGTCCACAAATTTCAGTGACCTTCGTCCCAACTTGGCACCGGTGACGTGGGCGACGGCGTCCCCCGCACATCTGTCCATTTCCACAAAAACAATAAGTTTTTTTATCTGATCGTGGCTGGTGGGGTCATCCAGACCGATCAGGCGGCAGCCCAACATGGCCATGCGTACCCCGACTACTTGTCCAGGACAGAGATGACCGTGGGCTGCAGCGGACGCGGCCAACAAATCTTCAAAAGGCTTCATGGAGGTTTTCTCCTAGTTGTTTTCCCAGTTCTTGAAATGCTTAATTCATATAAGAGACTTTAAGAGAGATCCTGCTGACCTCTTAAATTATTCCATGCAAAGGACCGCCAGGTGCAGCCATGGCATCCACCCGCTTTTCTATTTCCGGATCGTCTTCCAGGGGAGGGGCGTGGTAAGTTTTTAAGCGGGCATCGATAATCAATGATCCTCTGCAGCCCCAATGCTTACAATGGGTGAATCCACCCACTCCGTAGATGTCTGTGGCCGGATCCGAACGAGTGAAGGTGACCCAGAGAAAATTCTCCCATGATTGGACAGTAAATTCTGCATCATCGACCACGACAACAAAGGGAAACTCTGAGAGTCCATTTGTTTCTTCTAGGAACTCGCCGAGATCTTCCAACGTCGGATCATGTTCATCCCGGCCCTTTTCATGGGGCGGCCCCTGAATAACTATTATCCCTGGAAAAAACACTTTTGGCCCACTAAAGCCGTGGGGCAGGGAAAGATCTGCAGGAATCTTATCTCCCAAGTTCTTTGCTTTTGGACCGGCCACTGCAAGAACCAGCTTCGATCCCTGATTCAAGCTAATGCCCGAGTAATCCAGGGTGTCCATTGTGGTTCTGGTGATAAAGTGAAGGTCTCTTTGCCAATCTGCCCGCTCCAGTATGTGGGTGAAAAAAGCCGGTATGTCATGTGCGCTCAGGCCGGGATTGTCTTCTTTGGCGCAGATGAACACGTATTTGGCCAGGGAGGTCTGACTGGTGCCCAAAAGTGACAGGCCACAGGTGATGATCTCCTGAGGTTCTCGCGCTTCGGCATAAGGCACGTAGCGCTCACTGCCAATGGCTAAAAGCAGAGGATGCACTCCGGATGCGTCCACCGCATTGACCTCATGCACTCCGGCAAAGACCGAAGGCACCAGAGCTGCGGTGAGTTCATGGATAAAACTTCCGAAAACGGTATCTTCCTGGGGGGGACGCCCCACCGTGGTGAAGGGCCAGATGGCGTTTTTCCGGTGATAAACCTTTTCCACCTTGAGTACAGGAAAGTCATGCACAAGACTGTAATATCCCAAATGATCTCCAAAGGGACCCTCCGGCAGTTGGCGCCCCGGATCAATGTATCCGGTAATACAAAAATCAGCCTCAGCCAATGCGGGGAGTGCATTGGGCTTGGCAACCATCTTTATTCTGTGACCCGCGAGTACTCCCGCAAAAAATATTTCAGGAATCCCTTCGGGCAAGGGCATTATTGCGGCCAATGTCATGGCCGGAGGTCCGCCAATAAATACATTAACTCTCAGGGGAACTTGCGCCTTGATGGCCTCAGCATGGTGGAAACCAATACCCCGGTGGATCTGGTAGTGCAGTCCCACTTCCTTATCGGGCTCGTAGCTCCCTCCTGAGAGCTGCACCCTGTACATGCCCAGGTTCGAGTGTCTGAATCCTGGGTTCTCAATACTTTCCGTATAGACTTGGGGCAAGGTAACATAGCCTCCGCCGTCCCTTGGCCATGATTTGAGTTGCGGAAGGCTGAAAATATTGGTCTCTTTCGCCAATACCGGCCCTGTGGCTACCTTTTTGGGTATGGCGTTTCGAAGAGCCCTGGGCAGAGCTGCGAACTTCCATGGCCTCTTTAGCAGTTCGAGGGGGTCAACTTTCAGCCTTACCAAGCCCTCTAAGGCCCTGAGAGTATCGCGAAAGATGAACTGAGTTCTTTGAAGTGTGCCGAAGATATTCCCCGCCATGGGAAAGTTGCAGCCCTTCACGTTGGTGAAAAGCAGAGCAGGTCCCCGAGCTCGGTAGACGCGTCGCTGGATAGCCCCGATCTCAAGGTTGGGATCAACCTCCTGGGTAATACGGACAAGTTCGCCACGAGACTCCAGAGCTGCCAGGCATTGAGAAAGACTATGGTAACCCACTCGTTATTTCTCCTTTTGTCGATTTACCCGAGGATACTTTCAATGCAGCGTCCTGACTATTATTCATGAGACGACACTGATGTCACTTCCTAAATGAGAAAATAGATAGTGTCAATTCTAAAGAGAGGTTTGTATTACTCAGATAGGACCTGCACTAGGATTATCGGATGTGATTGAATGGCTCTTGTGCCTTCAACTTTTCGAATGCAGTCTTGAGGAGATTTCAGGTATGGGAATCTCATCCTCCTATAGCCTGCATACCTCGACCAAAATATTTTTCAACATGGGTACAATTCAGATGGTGGCCATGGGGTTTTCTCATTGCGGCAAGTCTGTATATGTCCACGAGTTCTTCAGTGGGGGCGCCAGCACGCAGGGGTCCTTTGATGTCTATTTCTTGTTCGGAGAATAGACAGGTCCTGAGCTTTCCATCCGCCGTTAGTCTCAAACGATTGCAGGAGCCGCAAAAATGGTAGCTCAAGGGTGCGATGAACCCCACCTTTCCTTTAGCACCAGGCAACGAGCAAAGCCGGGCGGGCCCTGAGGATTCAGCAGCAGGCTCCAAAGAAAGATCTCCGACCCTTTTTACTCTTTTCACCATCTCTTCTACCGGCACAAAGAGAGACTGGTGGTCGCTGGACCCGTTGAAGGGCATGAGCTCAATAAACCTTACGTGGTAAGGCTTTTCTACAGTTAGCCGGGCGAAATTCTCTATTTCGTCCTCATTTATCCCACGCATTACCACGGTGTTTATCTTGACAGGGTGAAGTCCTAGTTCCTCGGCCATTGAAATCCCAGCGAGCACTTGGGAAAGGAGATTGTGGCCTGTTATCTTGCGGAATCTTCCAGGCCGTAAGGTATCCAGGCTAACATTTACCCTCTGGACTCCTGCATGGTAAAGCGGCAGGCTCAGCTCCCGCAGCAGAATGCCATTGGTTGTGATGGTTAGACTTTCCAACCCCTCAACACCAGAGAGCATTCGGCAGAATTCGACTACTCCCTTTCTCATGAGGGGTTCGCCACCGGTTAGGCGAACCTTTGAGATACCAGCTTGAACTGCTGCTTTCGTCAACCTGCAGATCTCCTCATAGGATAGAATCTCAGCATGGCTTAATTTTAAGCGCCCGCCAAAGGGAGCGCAATATGAACAATTAAGATTACAATGGTCTGTAATGGAGATGCGAAGGTAGTCAATTTCCCGGGAGAATGGGTCAACAAGTCTATTCATGCTCTCTATCCAAAATCACAGTTTTGATTTCAAAATATTTTTCATATCAACAAAGCTCTGGATTTCACTTGCCGAAATGACATTTTGGATAAGTGCATTCAGGACAGTCGCGGCAAAGACCACCGTGACCGAGAAAGGCGAGCTCTGCTTTACCGATGTTCTCACCGGCAAGAATTCTAGGCAACACCAGATCCAGGACCGTGATCCGATGGTAGAGGCCGCAGGCGGGTACACCGAGAAGTGGCACCTCACCTAGGTAAGCCACAAGAAACATGGAGCCGGGAAGTACGGCGGCACCATAATGGACCTCAGTTGCTCCTGCCAACCGTATTCCATGGCGGGTTACATCATCCGGATCCACGCTCATCCCGCCAGTAAGCAAGAGCAGATCACAATCCTGATCCAGTTGGCTGCGAATAGCTTGGTTGATCAACTCGGGCTCATCCGGAGCAAAGTTAAGGGCAGCAACCTCTGAGCCGAATGCAGTTATCTTCTCTGTAAGAATGGGAGCGAATCGGTCCTGGATGAGACCGTGATAGACCTCGTTACCGGTGATCACCAGACCCACGCGAGCGGACCGTAAGGGGTGAACCGAGAGTACTGAACCGTTCTGCTTGGCAATAGATGCAGCCCTTTCAATGGGAGCCCGCTTCATCACCAGAGGGATAGCCCTGGTGCCGGCCACCAGATCACCTTTCTCCACCAGCGTATGGTTATGAAGGGTGGCGCACATGACCTCATCCACCATGTTGAAGGCGGCAAGAGCGGCTGTATTTACAGCAAGCAAACCGTCTCTATCTGCCAGGAGGTTAATCTTTCCCTCCCGAGGGCCATCTTTCCAGATAACACCATCTCCAGCCAGAGCTGAAGCCATAATGACTGCCGCTTCGTTTTCGTGAATTTCGTCATCAGCCAAATCGATGACGTAGAGATGATTCTTCCCCAAACGCTGGAGATGACAAAGGTCAGCCTCACATACGGTGTGCCCACGCCTGAAGGCAGGACCCTTAAACTCGCCCGGGCGGATCTCGGTGATGTCATGGGCCAGCTTGCTCCCTACCGCCTCCTCTAATTTTATCGTCTTTAGCACGGCGTTGCCTCCTTATTGCCGTCTGGGGCAAAGTGTGTTTATGGGCCGATGTTTACTCGTTATTGGCTGCGAGCGGCGGTCGCCCTGTGCAGCCAATAGCTCGGATAGGATGGCCGATTTCGTCATTCCGGCCAGCGACTTTCCGGAATTCACAAAAACAAGGGCTTGCTGGATACCTGAACTCAACTCCGCTTCGTCCGGTATGACGGTCGGCAGTATTTTCGGTTTGTTGAAAAAACTGCCATCGCATTTTGCTTATGCTAAAGTTAACATAAGCTTGCTTAGAAAAAAAGAGAGGTATTTAACCTCTCCCGGATAGAGAAGCTAGGATGTATGTGGCGCAATTTCCTCATCATATCTACCGGTTCCATGGATGACGAATAACTTTTCTTCACAGCAATCCGGGCACCAGGACAATTGCAAATCCACCCAGTTTCCGCAGGAACAAATCCATTGGTCTTTGAGTTTTTCGACAATCATAGCATTCCTCCCCCGCGAAAGAATTTTGAGGTCTTTGCTCTATGCATGTGCAGTGGTCATTTTCTGACCACTAGACGCTTCGCTTAGGGGTAAATCTGACAGCTCGTTGAGGTGCTGTTCTATAAAGGCTTTTGTAACCCTTGCCAGGTTTCGGTAAAATCCGGTTTCTGCTTTCTCTTCCACATAAGCTGCAAACTCCGAAATCCACGCCCCAAGGTGCTCGTTGAGGAAAGCCCTCTGCTTTTCAAGGTAATCAATGGTTGTATCCACATCAGAATTCTCAAGCGCCTGGATCTCTTTGAAGATGAGTAAATACATAAACTCTAGTTCCGCTGCGATGTGGTCAGGGGGATCCCGAAAGTCAGCAGAGACATCCACCCCCTCTTCTCTGTATTTGTTTTTAACGTCCAAGGTGGAATCTCCCATAATCTGTCGCTCATCGTCCAGATAAACTGATCCATAGGGAGGAGCTTGCAGCTGATATGGCCCCAAAAAGAGTCTGGAGAAATCTAGCGATAGAATATCAAGGTCATCTAACCTCTTAATTTCTTCATACATTTCTTTGATATAGAGCATCGCTTCGGTGCAAACACCGGTCATCTGTTGTTCTAGGGCTGTCAATTTTCGCATCAATTCTACCGTTGGCAGGTAATAACAATCAGCCAAAAGTTTATATGCGTTACCTCTGGCGCGTTCTCGAGAAAGCAGATCATCTGTTTCCATTTGAATATCCTCGCTTGAACAGATTTCCTATTCCTGCCCCCTCCCCCCGGGAGGGCGATTGAGAGTGGGAGGAGGGGGAGGAATTATAATGGATGCCGGACAGACACCCGTGGAGAAATAATCACCATTTGCTTCTTTACGTACCAACCTCAGACTTCTCTTGAGTGCCATCCAGGTTAAAGTACCGCTCTCCCAATGTGTACAAAAGCAGCATGACCGCAAGTCCAAACAGAGCGACCAGCACTTCCGAGATGGTAGGCAAATAACTGACAAACTCCGGTAGTCCCTCTGCCATCTGTCCCATGGGCATGATTTCAGCAGTCAGGATGAATTCCAGCCGCCCGGCAAACATACCAACCAGCAGTAATAACGACGCTAAAACTTTGCCCCACGTCGTCACACGCACCGATGGAATCAGCATCAAGACAAATGGAGCAACCAAACCTAGCCAGAGCTCGGTCTGGAAAGAGAGTGACTGCATCATGCGCCTGAATGCGCCGAGTTCAACCTCAGAAGAAGACACCCCGCCGATAATGGCTCTCCACAAGAACAAGACAAGCGTAACACCAATGACAACCCCAAACACTTTTGCGACTTCGTCGTAAAGATTTGCTTGGGCCGCACTGGTCGGGTTGCCAGAAGGACGAGCGTAAGCCAGGCTGAATAGCAGTATCGCCGCTAAACCACAGGCAAATGCGGTTAGTGGAAAGTAAATTGTTAGAAACGAGCCGTTCATAGCGGGTCGGGCATCCGGCATGCCAAGAAGCCAGCCGAGGGCTGTAGACGTGGCGATGGCAATCAGAAACACCAGGGTGCTCAGCGTCTTGCTGACTTGAGCAGTCTGTATTCGCCAGAAGGAGGCCAAGAGAACAACCAGATAGACTCCGTAGAGGATCGCCAGCCACCAGAGGGGTGATGCCAGATTAGGTGATAGCAACAAGTAGATGACGTTCAACGGCGACCCCAAGTGCAAGATGAGACAGACAAAACCAGCCATAAGCACAGCTATTTCCAGGAAAACCGTACGTTTCTCGAGCGGCTCGTATCGCTTGATCCCGAATACAATAGGTATTGACGACACGAAGGCGAGACCGGAGCTGGTGAGAGAGAAAAAGATATATGCAGCCAGGGGCATGGTCCAGACCAGGATGTCGGTCTTAGCGTAGAGCACAAACC
>JASFEM010000022.1:0-31622 GCA_050124835.1 Syntrophobacterales bacterium
GCAAATAATCCACCAGATACATGAAATCCTGAGGAGAACCGTAACGGCTGGTTGGGGCAAAAAATCCCAGTGTTTGATAGCCCCAGGATCCGTAATAAGGATGTTCCATGATCGGCAGGAATTCAACCTGAGTGAAGTTCATCTTCTGCATGTATTCTTTAAGTTTTGGCGCAATCTCCCGGTAGGTTAACGGCCGATTTTCCTCGTCCGGAGCCCGCATCCAGGAACCCAAATGCATTTCATAGATCGCCATGGGCCTATCTGGGCCGTTAAACTCCGCACGTTTCGCCATCCACTCACTGTCCCCCCAGGCGTAATCCAGATCCCAGACAATAGAGGCCGTGTTTGGGGGAACCTCGCAAAACACGGCGAAGGGATCCGCCTTTTCTGCCTTGTAGCCGGAGAATCGCGAAAGAATGTGGTACTTGTAAGGGGCTCCCTTCTTTACCCCGGTAATGAAACCCTCCCATATCCCCGACTGAGCCCTAGGTTGCAGAGGATGGCTGCTTGTGTCCCAGCCGTTGAAATCTCCCACTACCGATACCTTTTCAGCATCAGGAGCCCACACGGCAAAGTAGGTGCCTTCGACTCCCTCTCTGGTGAAGAGGTGTGAGCCGAGTTTTTCATAGAGTCGGAAATGACTTCCCTCGTTGAAAAGATAGATGTCATCATCCGTCAAAAAACTGACATCATAGTGCACAACCGCCGGCTTTTCCGCAGCAGTTTGTGTCTTTTGCTTGCTCACTGAAAACCTCCATTTCTATTGGATGTCAAATAGATCATTTCACATCTCATTGTAGCTAAATTATTTTTTCATACCCAGCAGCTGCTGAATGCCCTGCAGAGGTATTCTTACCCAGTCCGGCCGATTATTGAGTTCATAGCCCATTTCGTAGATTGCTTTTTCCAGTAGATACGTATCGATGAGGGTCCGCAGTTCCTCGTGGCTCTCAGGCAGGAATTTTCCATTAATTGCCACTTCCATGTAGGCCTTCAGGAAAATGACCGAAACCCAGACATGCCAGAAGCGGGCCCAAAAATCTATGGACTCGAGTTCTTCCTCCAGCACCAGACCCCTGCGTTCTCTAAAGTCAAAAAGACCGGAGTAGGCCGCATAGTGAAATGATCGCAGCATGCCTGCCACGTCTCTCATTGGGGATCTCTTAATTCGCCGCTCGTTGAGGGGGCGAGCAGGCTCCCCTTCGAAGTCCATGATGACGAAATCCTTTCCCGTCCATAGCACTTGACCCAGGTGGTAGTCGCCATGACAACGTAGCCGCATGGCAGAAATTTTTTTACGGGTTATGGACTGGAAACAGTCCAAAATTTCCTCTTCTTTGTCGAGCACTTGCTTGGCTTCGGATTGCAGCGATTCCGGTAGCCTTTTTATAGTGCGTCCCAACAGTTGAAATACTCGTCCGGTTAGGTTCCGGGTGGATTGGTACAGCGAACGCTGATAGAGCTTGGAGAAAGGTTCGGGAGCGAAGTTAGGATCTTCCGGTGCTGAGGCCAGGGCAACGTGCAATTCTCCGGTGCGCTGTCCGAGTAATCTAGCCGCTTCGGTGTAGGTGCCGATAGTGTCCAATACCTGAGGTGAAATTTCTTCTTCCACGAGTTCCAGGAGGTGTTTCTGTGGCAGAATCGCCGATTTTACCTCTGCCTGGCGGGTCATCGCATTAGTGTAGTACTCTCCGAGGCCCTCACGGGTGTACTCCCAGGCATCTCCCTGATTGGAGACGAAACTGTGCAAAATCGCCAGGGTTGTAGATTCCTGCCGGGATCTGCGGTATTCAATGGCCCCGGCCACCTGGGGTATGTGAGGAAACCCTTGTTCGGTTAAAAACCGTCCGACCTCCAGATCCGGATTGATTCCAGGCTCCAGTTTCCTGAAGAGCTTCAGGATGAGTTTTTTGCTGAAGACGACGGACGTATTGCTTTGCTCAGCCTGAAGTATGGAGGGCTCCAGCGGCTCTTCAGAGGCGGTTAGAATCTGCTGAAGAGTTCTCAAAGAGGTGGTTTGTAGCTCGCCAACAGCCGTCTTTCGTTTTCTCCGTCGCGCCATGGCCTGCAACAGCAAGAGACAAAACTCTTTGTCCACAACTGCGTCGTAAAGGATGCCCTCTTCATCTCTTCCCTTCAAGCGAAGGCGGACAAGAATAGAATAAGCATGCTCGCGTAGCACCTCCTCAGCCTTTGTTCCTGAAGAGTAAGTCAGTGGCAGTGAGTAGGTCTCACCGTCCCCCTCCAAATATTCCACCCGGACCAGGACAATAACTCCCTCGGGGGAGCCATTGGGCAGCGAGAGTACTTCCATAATTTTTGCATATTTTATCTGCTGGGCCTTTCCGCCGAACCAGCGGCGGGTGGGCAGATATTGTGGCAGAATTTCCTCGAGAGCCTCTCTGGATTTCCCTCGGAGGACACTGTCCCATTTGTCACCCACTGTGAGGGTCTGAAGTCGGGATGCCCACGTATCAACCGACACCGCTTCCTGTCTAA
The DNA here is from genome assembly GCA_050124835.1 of Syntrophobacterales bacterium. GTDB lineage: Bacteria > Desulfobacterota > Syntrophobacteria > BM002 > BM002 > BM002. The sequence goes on from JASFEM010000022.1 coordinate 2,500, forward strand.
GCGACTCGGACACTAGGGCGAACCAGTAAAAAGAGTGAGGCCCTAAAGACAAAAAATATGGCTCATCCCGGATGACGGGAAACTCGGTGCGGCCGTACACCTCGAGCGGTACCATGCCGCTAAACTTAGAAAGGTCCAGCTCGACAAATTGAGAGTAGCGGGAAAGATTCGCCACCACCAGAATGCGTTCGTTCTGGTACGAGCGAATGAAGGAGAGGACTTTGCGGTTTTCCGGATGCAGGTAGTCAATCTTTCCCCGACCAAAAGCCTTGAAACGATTTCGCAGGTTGTTTAACCGCCTCATCCACCAGAGGAGGGAATGAGGGCTGTTCTGCTGGGCCTCCACGTTTATCGCTTCGTAGTGATATTCTGGATCGATGATGATCGGCAAATAAAGCTGCTGCGGATTAGTTCTGGAAAAACCGGCATTTCGATCAGAGCTCCATTGCATGGGGGTCCTGACGCCGTTGCGGTCACCCAGATAGACGTTGTCACCCATGCCGATCTCATCACCGTAGTAGATTATGGGCGATCCCGGCAGAGAGTAAAGGAGCCCGTTCATCAGCTCTATTCGCCTGCGGTGATTTCCCAGCAAGGGGGCCAGCCGGCGGCGAATCCCCAGGTTGATCCGCATTCGGGGATCGCTGGCGTAGACCCGATACATGTAATCCCTTTCCTCATCGGTAACCATTTCCAGAGTCAGCTCGTCATGATTGCGTAGAAACATGGCCCACTGGCAATTATCGGGTATTTCCGGAGTCTGCTCGAGTATATCGATTATGGGAAATCGGTCTTCCTGGCGAAGGGCCATGAACAGCCGGGGCATCAAGGGAAAATGGTAGGCCATATGACACTCGTCTCCCTCGGCGAAATAGGCAACAGCATCCTCAGGCCATTGATTGGCTTCGGCCAGTAACATCCGGTCAGTGTACCTGTCATCCACGTACGCTCTTAATTCTTGTAAAAACTCATGGGTTTCAGGTAGATTTTCGCAATTTGTTCCCTCCCGTTCATACAAATAGGGTACTGCGTCCAGGCGCAGTCCGTCCACGCCCATGCCGAACCAGAAGTCGATGACCCTAAACATGGCCTTGTGTACATGGGGATTGTCGAAGTTTAGATCTGGTTGGTGTGAATAGAAACGGTGCCAGTAATACGCTTTGGCCACCGGATCCCAGGTCCAGTTGGCGGTTTCGAAGTCTTTGAAGATAATCCGGGTTTCATTGTACCGATCGGCTGTGTCGCTCCAGACGTAGAAATCTCGCCATCGACTTCCTGCCCGTGCTCGCCGGGCCCGTTGAAACCAGGGATGTTGATCAGAGGTGTGATTCAGAACCAACTCAGTAATCACCCGCAACCCCCTTTTGTGCGCTTCCCTGAGGAATGTTTTGAAATCGCGCAGGGTGCCATAATCAGGGTGTATGCCGGCGTAATCAGCAATATCGTAGCCATCATCCCTGAGTGGCGAGGGACAAAAGGGAAGGAGCCACAAGGTGGTAACGCCGAGGTCCTGCAGGTAGTCGAGTTTTTCGCTAAGCCCCTTGAAATCGCCTATTCCGTCACTGTTGCTGTCAAAAAAGGCTCGGACGTGCAGTTCGTAGATGATTGCGTCCTTGAACCACAAGGGATCATCAACCAAGATTGACTTTTTACCACGTCGCCCTATCATCCTCTTCTTCATCCCAGACACCTTCCTACTATCATGGACACTATGAGCTTACATAAAATAATCAAAGTCACGTTCCGTGCGGACCCGACGCCGCAGCCGGAAGATATGAGCCGGAACAACCTGTGGGTTGAGTTCAACAAAGTTTCTGGCCCCATACCAGAGAAAGCGAGCGTCACCCAGAAGATCGTGCACCTGGTAGGACTGCTGCGGCAAAATCCCCAAAGCCTCGAGATCGAGCTCCAGCCAGCCGGTGTGAGTGTGATGGGGGTCAAGGTTCACCACAACCAAAACAATATTGGATAGATCATCGGTATTTTTGCTGTAAGCTAAGATCTTCTCATTGTCCACCGGGTGAAAGTGTAGATTCCAGTCACTCTGAAGGGCTGGATTCTGGCGCCTGATTCTATTAACCCTGGCAATGAAGTCCTTGAGACTGTCGGGACGATTGAGGTCCCAGTGCCTTATTTCGTATTTTTCCGAATCCAGATACTCCTCAGAGCTAAATTCACGCGGGCGATTCTCACAGAGCTCGAAGGCGGGGCCGTAAACCCCATAGTTTGCCCCCAGAGTGGCGGCCAGCACCAGCCGCGTCATGAAAGCCGGACGCCCTCCCATCTGGAGGTATTCCGTCAAGATATCAGGCGTGTTCGGCCAGAGGTTAGCCCGGAAATACTCCCTCACGTCGCTCTGGTAGAGTTCAGTGAAATACCGGGTAAGCTCCCACTTGGTATTACGCCAGGCAAAATATGTATAAGACTGGGTAAAACCCAGTTTAGCCAATTCATACATCACCTTTGGGCGGGTGAAAGCCTCGGAAAGGAAGATCACTTCGGGATATTCTTTTTTGACTTCTGCAATAAGCCAAGCCCAGAAACTGAAAGGTTTGGTGTGTGGGTTGTCTACCCGAAAGATGCGCACTCCCTGCTCGAGCCAGAAAAATAGTACATTTTTGAGTTCGGCCCAGAGCTCCCGCCATCGGTCAGTTTCAAAGTCGAAGGGGTAAATGTCTTCATATTTCTTGGGAGGGTTCTCCGCATACTGGACGGTTTTATCCGGTCGCCAGAGGAACCATTCGGGGTGTTCCTTCACGTAAGGGTGATCAGGAGAACATTGAAAAGCGATGTCTATGGCGATTTCCATGGCGAATTCCCTCGCCGCTGCAACCAGATTTTTGAAATCTTCCAGGGTACCCAATTCAGGATGGATATCCTTGTGCCCCCCTTCTTCAGCACCAATGGCCCAAGGACTCCCAGGGTCATCAGGCCCGGCTGTCGGACTATTGTTTTTTCCCTTGCGAAAGCTTCGGCCGATGGGATGGATGGGTGGCAGGTAGAGGACGTCAAAGCCCATAGCAGCCACATATGGCAGGCGGGCTTCACAGTCCCTGAAAGTGCCTTGCTTCCCTGGCTCAGCTGAACAGGAGCGGGGAAACATTTCATACCAGGTGCTAAAGCCCGCCCTCTGACGATCCACCACAACTTGTAGCTGTCGTTCGTAATTTGTGGCCAAATCTCTGTCTGGATACCTGGCCATCAGCGCATCGTTTTTCTCATCCAGCGCCAATTTTATTCTTTTTTTTACCGGTTCCTCTTTCGAGCGCAGGGTGGCTGCCAGGTCTTCTAGCTTTTTGGCATCAGAGCCCGAAGCCCTCTCACTCGCCTCCGCGATGAGATCAGCGCCAACCAGGAGGTCCACAGACACATCCTGGCCTGCTTCCACCTTCTTGCTCAGGCTGTGGCGCCAGCTTTTGAACTTATCAACCCACGCCTGTAGGGAGTACCGGTAACTGATGAGTTCTGTGACCGCAAACTCCGCTCGCCAGCGGTCATGGCCGAGAAAAGACATGGCTGTTTCTGTCCAGTTGTCATTACTTTCTTTGCGATAAAGCACTACGCAAGAAAGGGCGTCGTGGCCGTCGGTGAAGATGTCGGCCTCAACAACCACTTTCTCTCCTACCGCTCTTTTTATGGGAAATTTGCCGCTGTCGATTTCAGGTTTCACATTTTTGATGATGACCCTTTTCCTGCCGTAATCTTCCCTTATATCCAACTGAAACCACCTCCCGTAGCTGTGAAAATAACTGATCAATATTTTGCTTACCCTATACGCCTTCTCGTATTGTATCAAGGAGGTATCAACAAATACTCCTGTTTGAGCTCACAAATACAGTCTTATACTTAACCCGGATATTCCACGAATCCCCTGCTGCGACCAAGGATAAGTTTGTCCTTCCGGGCGTCCTCGGGTGTCGGACCCTGCGACGTACTATTCACGTACGCCTCGGATCCAACCCCCTGAGGTTGCCCGGTGGCACACCCTTCTCCACGGTCTCGCGACGACGATTCATGAAACATCCGGGTTAGGCCTAACCTCTTTCCGGTGCGTTCCGATCACCTCCCGGTAATATTCAAGGGTTTGTCGGGCTATATTTTTCCAGCTAAAATGCTGTTCGACTCTCTTTCGAGATTCTATCCCCATGGCTTTTAGTTTTTCCGGTGAAGCCAAGAGTTGGTTTATTGCCGCCGCCAGATCTCTGGAGAATTGCTCCGGAAGCTTTGGTTCAAAATTATCCCCGGATTCGAAATCCACCAACAGCCCCGTTTCATTGTGAACCACCACCTCGCGAATCCCGCCCACTGCTGAAGCTACCACAGGCGTATTGCATGCCATAGCTTCCAGGTTAATGATGCCGAAGGGCTCATAAACTGACGGGCAGACGAATAAAGACGCGTGGCTGTTTAGAACTACTATATGGTCCTTGGGCAAAAAATCTGAGATCCAGATAATTTTATTGTTAGTGGTAGCTCTTACCTCTTCAACCCGTTGTTTCATTTCTCTACCGATGTCTTCGGAGTCGGGCGCAGTGGCACAGAGAACCAGTTGGATGTCGCCCTGAAGATATGGTAGTGCATTCACCAGATGAATAATCCCTTTCTGGCGCGTGATGCGACCCACAAACAACACATACGGTATATCAGGATCGATATTGTAAGAGAGAAGAATATCCCGATTGAACCTTGGCCTGTACTGGGTCACGTCGATGCCGTTATGAATTACTCGAATCTTCTCTAAGGGAATGTCGTAGAGTTGGTGGGCATCTGCTTTCATGGCTCCTGAAACCGCTACCATCCCATCGGCGTTCACCAGAGCCGTTTTCTCCAACCATGTGCTTGCCTGGTAGCCGCTACCGAGTTGTTCCCACTTCCAGGGGCGATGGGGTTCCAGGGAATGGAGGGTGAGAACGAGGGGAACACCGAGGATTTGTTTGAGCAAACAACCGGCAAAGTGAGTGTACCAGGTATGACAGTGCACAATGTCCGCCTGTTTAACAGACCCTACCATGACCACATTTCTGTACAGTGTATCCACCAACTTCTCATGACGATGGTCTTGAAACCGAATATTTCCACCAGCGGCTATCCCTTCAACCACCATGTTCTCACCGATTTCGTTTTGGTCTCCGAAGCAGAGGACTTGAAGATGGTGGCTGCCACCGTTCAGCTTGGCTAACTCCTGAGAAAGATAATTTACGTGAACTCCAGCGCCGCCATAGATATGTGGCGGATATTCATTGGACAAAAGGACTATATTCATCAATTCTTCTCCATAACTACTATCCTACCAACAAAGGCATAAATATGACCGCAAAACCGAGGAATGAAGCAAAGCCCACACAATCAGTCACGGTGGTGAGAAAGATAGACGAGGACTGTGCCGGATCACGATTGAGAGCTTTCAACATCATAGGTATTGCTGCTCCTGAAAGGCCGGCCGCAACCATATTGACGATCATTGACAGAAAGATCACCAGGCCGAGTCCGTAGTTTCGACTCCAGACCCAGACCGCTACAGCGGTACCGACCGCAATTGCCATGCCATTGAAAAGGCCGGCGAGCACTTCTTTAACAATGACCCGTTTCGCCGTACCTGAAATTATTTCGCGAAGAGCCAAGCCTCTCATAACAACTGCTAGAGCCTGGGCGCCTGTGTTTCCCCCTTGACCGGACACGATCGGCAGGAGAACTGCCAGCGCCGTGACTTTTTGAATAGTCCCCTCGAACAGCCCAACCACCGCCGCAGCAAGAAAAGCCGTCAATAGATTAACGTAGAGCCACGGTAAACGACGCTTCACCACGGTAGATACCGGGGAGAGGGCCCGCTCGTCACTACCCGCGCCCACCATCTTTTGAAGGTCTTCAAAGGCTTCCAACTGACCCGCACGCAGCGCTTCATCATGCCTGATGACACCGATAAGTCGGCCTTCGTTATCGACCACCGGCAATGCGAAAAAGCGATGCCTGCGTATGAGGGTGACAACATCATCACGGCTCATGCTTGCCGGCACACTGAGAATCTCTTTATGGACAAGCGACTCAATTGGATCCCGGGGAGAGGCGAGCAACAAGTCACGCATGTTGAGTACACCTATTAGTTTTCCGTCTCGGTCAGTCACATAAAGGTAATAGAGCGTCTGCCGGGGAGCCTTGCGAAAATGCGCGACAGCAGTCTGCACGGTTAGGTCAACGGGTATGGATGTTACCCGCGGCTCCATCATCCCGCCTGCTGTGTCCGGCGGGTAGTGCATGAGTTCCCTAATTTGACGTGCCACTTTCTCTGGCAGATCGGTCAAGGCTTCTTCCCGGTTGCCTTCTTCGAGGTGCTGGAGCACCATGGAGGCGGTTCTTGGCGGCATAACTGCCAGTAACTCTCGCCTGCGTTCGGGATCAAGTCGCTCGAGAATCGCACCCGCCGTGCCGGGGCTGAGACGCTCTAAGACGAGTGCCTCAGTTCGAAACGGCAGCTTTTCAATAATTTCAACAGCTTCGCCAACGTCCAGCTTTTCGAAAGCCTGGGCCGCATCTCTGGGATGACTTTCCACGAAAGAACGAACAAGCAGTTCAACTTTTTCCATGCCATATTCCTCGCGGTTGTTAGCACTCTATTGTTTCTCTCTGCCCAGCTGGGCATCTTTCCTAGAAATCTACCGACTTGAGATCGATGGTCAAGTCCAGTTCACCCGGTTCCTCTGATCTGGACAGTTTAAAGCCGAGTTTGCGAGCCAGTGCCTGCATACCGGTATTTTCACGCAAAACTATGCCCCAGACGGTTTCGATATCACGCTCTTTTGCAATAGCAAGGCATCTTTCTAGGAGTCTGGCTCCCACTCCTTTACCCTGCCAAGGATCCCCTACTAGAATGGCAAACTCAGCTCTTTTTCCGTCAGGATCGGTCATCACCCTGGCCGTTGCCACCATCCGCTCTTTATCGCCATTGGCTTTTTCCAAGGCTACCATATCTATCTCACGGTCGTAGTCTACCTGAGTGAATCGCACCAACATGGAATGGGGCAGCACCTTTAAAGGTCCAAAAAATCTATAATAGATACTGGTGGGAGACAAGGTTTCAAAAAGTTCTACCAGGAGTGGTGCGTCTTCTGGTTTGATTGGTCGTATATATACGGCAAGCCCCGCCGAAGTTACCTCGTAAGACTCATACTGTTCCGGGTATGGACTGATGACTAGATGGAGGGGTGAGGATATGTCTGTGGTCTCCAGTACTATCCTCGCATCTACCACCTGAGGCTTTCCGTCAGTAACGATAACAGGATTCATATCCAACTCTACTATTTCAGGGAAGTCCACAACTAACTGAGCAAGGCGGAGGATCGTCTCTTGCAGGACTTCCATATTAGCTGGTGGTCGGTTGCGGTAGCCTTTAAGGAGTCTATAGACTCGGGTTTTTTCCATAAGCCTTCTGGCCAAAAGAAGGTTGAGAGGTGGAAGGCCAATCTCTCTATCTTGCAAAATCTCTGTGTAAATTCCACCCATGCCGAAGAGGATCACCGGTCCGAAATTCGGATCCTTTTTGGTCCCAAGGAGAAGTTCGTAATCTCCCCTCTGGATCATCTTTTGAAGGGTCACCCCCTGGATCACAGCTTCTGGATCATACTCTTGAGCTCCTGAGACGATCTTTTTAAAAGCGTCAAAAACTTCGGCCTCAGAGCGGAGATTCAGCAAAATGCCATTGGCTTCTGTTTTGTGGAGGATGTCCGGTGAAAGGATTTTCATCACCAGCGGATATCCCATTTCTTTTGCCGTTTCCACGGCTTCCTCAGCGGAGTCGGCAACTTCTGTACGGTTTACCGGTAGGCCATAAGCGGTGAGCAAACGTTTGGATTCAAACTCTGTCAACACCTTTTTTTGCTGGCGAGATGCTTCATCAATGATAGAAGCGGCTTGCTCACGATTGAACTGAAGTGTGCGGGGGTGTTTAGGTGGGATCTCCTGCAACATTTCAAGTTCCCGCGAGTATTCATGCATATACATAAATGCCCGAATGGCCTGCTCTGGGGTATGGTAAGTGGGAATTCCAGCTTGATTTAGGATCTCAATGCCTTTTTCTACGTCTAGTCCTCCCATCCAGGAGGCAAAAAGTGGGTAGCGCTTGCTCTTGGAAAGCTGAGCAAGGCCTTTCGCCACAGCGGTTGGGTCGGTCATGGCTTGAGGGGATAGTATTGCCAGCACTCCATCGAATTCTTTTGCCCCAATACAGATCTCCACTGCTTTAGAATAGGTGTCAGCAGAAGCATCTCCCAAAATGTCAATGGGGTTTCCATGACTCCAGAGGTCCGGCAAGACTCCATTCAGCTTGCCAGCTGTATCAGCCCCTATTGGTGCCGGCTCCAGACCGTATTGGGACAGGGCATCAGCCGCCATGACTCCCGGTCCCCCGGCATTGGTCACCACTGCCAAGCGCGGCCCCGTGGGCCTAGGTTGTTTGGCCATCAATTCGGCACAATCGAATAGCTCTCCAATGGTGTTGACCCGGACGATGCCGGCCCTTTTAAAAGCCGCATCATAAACAGCATCCTCTCCGGCCATTGCACCCGTGTGGGACGCTGCCGCTCTGGTCCCAGCAGGGCTTCTCCCAGATTTTAGAACCACGATTGGTTTCAAGCGAGAGGCAGCGCGGGCGGCGCTCATAAATTTTCTGAAATTGGACAAACTTTCCACATAGAGTAGGATACTGCTTACTTCTGGATCGGTTCCCAGGTAATCGATTAAATCGCCAAAGTCCACATCCATCATGGAGCCAATGCTGACAAAATAGCTGAAGCCGATGTTTTCCTTGGGAGATAGATCCAGAATCGCCGCGCAGATAGCGCCGCTTTGGGAAATAAAGGCGAGTTTTCCCTTTAGGGGCATACGGGCAGCAAAGCTGGCATTTAGATTCCTTTTTGGGCAAATAATTCCGAGACAGTTTGGTCCAATGACCCGAAGACCTCCTTTTCTGGCCTCCGTTTCTATCCGATCTTCTATCTCGCGGCCTTTGGCACCGGTTTCCTTGCCTCCAGCAGAGATAATGATGACTCCTGCAACTCCAGCTCCTGCGCATTCCTTGACCACGCCAGGAACCGTGACAATGGGAGTGGCAATGATAGCAAGGTCGACTGCACCTTTCGCATCCAGAATAGAGGGGTAAGCCTTGAGAGCGTGGATACTGCGATACCGTGGGTTTACGGGATATACTTTCCCCTGGTAACCACCCTTTATCAGATTCTCCACCAGCACACTGCCAATGCTGCCCTCCTTTTCACTAGCACCTATGACCGCAATTGACTCAGGCTTGAAAATTTTGTCCAGATTGTAAACACCCATATGCCCTCCTGATAAGATATTGGTTACTCGGGGTCCCGGTGAAATCTTCCCACGCCGAGATAATTAGATGATAAAATAACTTCCCATGACCCAGTTTGAGTTTTGCATGAAACTTCAGGCACCGACTTCAAGATTAAAAAGCAATCTGATTTAATTTTCATGGAGTTCAGAAACCACGGAGTAATGTTATGAGAAACTGTATGGGTGTCAGTATTGTTTGTTTGACCTGCCTGCTGCTTGTTGCAGCGACAAAATCAGAGAGATATGTCAAGGACAATGTGTTTTATTCCGTCGTTCCAAAGCTGGAGGTGAATGTTGATCCCAAATTTAAATACCTGGGAAGATTAGATTATACAGTGGAACAACAATCCCCGGATCGTGTACAGCTGGTTAGTTACGAGACCAAATCCTATGTTTTCGTGCATGGTACTGATAATAAGTTGAAAAAAGCCGTTTATATTCAGTTGCGTAGAGAGCAAACTAAATATGTGGGCAATCTCCTTGGAGATGCAAGAGTAAATTTAAGGTCGGGCATATGCAGTTTAGGTGAAAAGGAATATAACTGCTTCACCAGGGTGATTTTTCTTTCAGCGGATGAGCCTATAGCCAAGTTCATTTCTGAGCAAGGATATGATCTTCCCACCTGTATATTATCCAGAACTTATGCGAGAGCTGACGTAGGCGAAACCACCTATCTCGTGACGATAACTTATTTTGAAAACTTTTCTGATTCCGGCCTTAGCTGCGAAAGTTGGCAAAGCCAAGAACAACTAGCAGAAGATCATAAGCATTATCTTGAGGGATTCGATCGTAATTGTAAAGGTTCCTTCACCATCATCAAGCAAGGGTCTGGACAGCCGGGAATCAGAGGTCTCCTGGGAAGGTGAAAATAGCAGGCAAAAGGAGAACTAAGAAGGTTCCCGCCGAATTTGGCGATTAGGTTATATTAAAACCAAGGCCGGGATTGTTATTGGGGAAAAGGCTACCATTTTGAAGTATTACCGTACCATCTGAAGGATCTCCCAGTAGGCCCATGTGGCCGTCCAGGTCAGCATAGACTACATTTGCGCGGGCGAGGGCAAAGTGCAAGCCGGCGGCTATACTGAGTGCTGCCTCATCCACACAGCCAACCATGGCTTCCAGTCCTGCGGCTCGCGCAACTGAGTTTATATGAAGCGCCTCGGAAATACCGCCAACTTTCATGAGCTTGATATTGACCATGTCAGCCAGACCACGGCGGGCGATGCGGAAAGCATCCCGCAGGGAGGTGAGACTTTCGTCGGCCATGACCGGTATGGCCACGGTGGTGCTCACCTGGCGCAACATCTCCGGTTGTCCTTTGGGAGTGGGTTGTTCAAACAACTCCAGCCGAGCCTTGCGCGTTTTCTCCACAAACTTGAGTGAGTCCTCCACCGAAAATCCCTGATTGGCATCAAAGCGCAATTCGATGTCCCGCCCCACCGCCTCTCTCACCTGCAGAACCCTTGAAATGTCTGATTCAACCTCGATTCCGCCCTTGAGCTTGAGGCACTTGAATCCCCGGGCAACAAGTTCCCGGGCTCTTTCAACCGTTTGCTTTTCCGGAAGTATGCCTATGGTAACACTGGTTCGAATTCGGTTTCTGAATCCCCCCAGAAGCCGCCACAGAGGAAGGTTGCATACCTTTCCCAAGATATCAAAAAGAGCCATGTCTACCGCGGCAAGGACAGAGGGCTGGGATCGCAGCAGGGGTTTGAGCCTTTCGAGAAGCATGGTTGCACGAAGGGGATCGGATCCCTTGATGGAAGGCGTAACCATATCATCCAGAGCTTTCAGTACGCTTTCAGGTGTCTCACCGGTGACGTGCTCATCCGGCGCGGCGCAACCGTAGCCTATCACCCCGCTACTGCTCTCAACCCGGAGAAATATGTTGGTAGCTACCTCAACCCTCTCGTAAGCGATAGTGTAGGGCTCGGCGAGTTCCATGGTAACCGCCCACCCTTCTACCCGGATGATTCTCATGATCTCAACCCTACTGTTGCAGACCTATGTCGAGGAAAAACGTGCAAGAGTGCGTTATATGTGGCTGCGCACAGTCCGCCTGCGGCGGAGTACTTGAACCTTACGTGAAGTCCTGTCCGAGGCGAGCAGAGCCGCAGATGACGTACTATTGCGCGAGCGCAGCGGTTTTTACCGGTGTAGGTATGTAACATTAGGGTTAGTACCACCTCTGGTAAATTTCGTCCAGACTCAAACCTTTGAGATCTTCAACAAACTCCACCAGATGTCTGATCATTAAATCCCAAATTCGCTTGCCCTTGTCGCGACTCGCCTTAGTGGGATCGCCCAGGACACCTTCAGGTGAAATTCTGTCGGTGTGGGCGTACCAGTTCACCCTTCTCTTAGCGGTGAAATCCAAATAACGGCTGGAAAACTGGGGTATGAAAGTACGCGCCTTTTCCATCCTCACCTGATCGCACCGAACCGCCAACGTCGTACTGGTTTCGATCTCACCCGCATGGACGTCGTTTGGTGTCTCAGCCAGGTCATCGACGTCTGAATCGCTGGTTTCACCCGTATCCACACAGGTGAAGATGTGAGCATCCCGATTGATCATCTGGGCAGCGAAATTCAAGGCTGGACTGTTGCCCCCATGCCCGTTGATGATCACCAGCTTGGTTATCCCCTGGCGAGCCGCACCCATACCTATTTCGTACACCAATTGGGACAAGGTATCGGGACTGATGCTGATGGTGCCAGAAAAACCTTCATGATGGTAGGAAACCCCGTAAGGAATCATTGGTAAGACTAAAGGTTTCGGGTCTGAACACGTTTCCGCCACCTTGTGGGCCAGATACTCGGCATGAAACGCATCGCTGTCCAAGGGTAAGTGCGGGCCATGCTGTTCGATTGAGCCAACCGGTAGCAGGGCCACATCCACCTCTTCAAGACGTTTCTCCGCCTCAGGCCAGGTCAACTCTCTCAATAGATAAGATTTCAAGGGATCACCTGGTGAGGAAGGTAGTGCTCCCACTCGCGCACCGGAAGATTCAAAGGGATAGGGTCTTGTCATGGCCGGATCGTCCAACGGATCAAAGTCGATCCACACCCTCCCCTTTCTCTTGACTGCTCCGGCTGTATGCTCCAGATAGAGCCAGTACAGAGTTTCGCGCAAGTCCACAGGGATGTCGTCTACGGGTGATTTTTCAGGATCGAAGCGCAACTTCATTATTTCAGATCGCTGGCGCGGTTTCACCGCTCCTATGGACGGTTCAGTCAGGAGACCTTTTTGCTTCAACATAAAGCCCAAATGCTGGATGCCCGGGCTCTCCTGATTAATCCCCTTGGTTGGAAGATTCTTTAAGCAAGAGGTAATCTGCTCCTCGTTGTAACCGCAGCGGGAAAGGTCTGTCCCTAAAGCCACCAGCATAGCCACGATACGCCTGCATTTTTCGCAGCGCCCGCAAGGATGAACGCGGTCGCCCTCCTTGTGGGTGGCATGGCAGGAAACCTGAAGACTCTGCAGTTCAGGATAGCGTTCCACCAGAATCTTCTCGATCAAGAGTTCTGAAAGAGGCCTGAGAATTGAAAACTGGCTGATTGCCCAGCCCTTGCGATGGAAGTAGCGGGTCAGGGCATGGTCAAAAAAACGACTTTGATCGTAGAGCCCATCATAGTGAGTGATGCCGCGATGAGACAATTTGTGGGTGGTATCGAATTCGTCACCAATGAGAAGTCGGCCAACACCTCTCTTTCTCAATATGGGCAGAGCCCCAAACAGAAACACGGCCACGGTCCACAATCGGATCGGGTACTCGTCTGATCGTATCCTGGAGAAATCCTGGCGCACAAAAGGTAGATGCCTGAGCATCCAGCTGAAAAGTCTGTCGGAATTGGTCCAAACCCGCGCAGTGTTTCTTATAGTTGCGGCGAAATGCCGGTAGGCATTTAGAGCGGTGAACCAATGTCGGCCTGACTCGTTGACAAAAATCGGATGGACCTCATGACCGCACTCCCTTAAAAGGCCGAAAGTGAGAAGGCTGTCTTTGCCGCCGCTGGAAAGAACAGCGTGCCGATGCCGTTGCCCATTCCACCTTTGAATCCACTTTTTATCTTTCCTGATTTTGCTTTGGTCTTCATCTGGGAAGATTAAATTAGCCCTAAGATAGCTTTCCAGTTTGACCGGCGGGAGTTCAGTTGCCGGCCCGCGCAAAAAGGGATTTGGTTCAAGGAACTTTTTTACAAATATTTCTCGGGCGGTGTTCTGGGCCATCTCTTCGATGAATCCACGGTCATGTTCGTCGAACCAGCCGTGAAGAACCAACTCATCACAAAAAAGGCCATAATTTAAGGCGACCTGGGCGGCCATCATACTTGCAAGGTTGATGGAGGCAGGTTCTCCGGGTACAAAAACATCTTCTTCGAACCGGTAAATCAGTTCATTTTCATGGACTTCACCGTCTCGAGTCACTCGGTAAGGAGCTGTCATGACCCGTAGCTTCAGTTGTACCGGGCCTACCTCCAGACGGCGAATAACCCCGAGGACGTTAAGCGGATCTTTCTTTGGATTGTTTGTATTCATTGCGAATTCCCTGATATTCCAGACAAAGGATTAAAAAATCCCCCTAAATCCCCCTTTACCAAAGGGGGACTTTTAAACTGTTTCCGTGTTTTTTCACTACCATGACCACACCTCCCCCCTTTTCTAAAGGGGGGAGCGAGGGGGGATTTTCCCATCAAGATAAGGCTTCAGGGCAACGACTAACGGTCCCGCCCCGTTCAAGAGAGGATCACAGGCGGGAAGACGGATCTCCTCGGTAATTTTTTGGCAGACATCTGCCATTTTATTTTTGTCCTGGTTCTCGTGGCTGATGGCTATTGCCACCACAGGCTTACCCGACAAAAGTTCGATGGCCTCAATCTGGGTTTCAAGGGGATGAATAGGGTAGCCGGGGAAGCCGTCGTATTCCTTTCTCCCAGGTGCATGCTGAAGCACCACCACATCAGGCCTGCCGGCTGCCAAAATCTCGAAACCGCCAGGGTAGGCAGGGTTCATCAAGCTCCCCTGACCTTCGATAACAATCACATCGGGCTGGGTCTCTTTCCAGGCGGTCCACACTGCGTGTTCTACCTCTCCAGAAACGAAATCATTGATGAGGGCGTCGAGAATGATGGAGTAACGAACCCCTTGCATCCAGGCGGTTTGCCCGGTGCCGATCAGCTCTGCCCTATTACCGGCCTCACGCAGACCGTCAAGCAATATCCAAGCGGTGGTGCGCTTGCCAATGGCCGAATCGGTGCCTAGAACTGCCACCTTTAGCGAGGTTACCTCCTCGATCTTTCCAGTGAAGAAATGAAGATCCTTCCGGTGTGGAGGCTTGCGGATATCGCGCAAAGCAACCCCTTTTTGGGCGGCCAACGCTGCGATTTCAGCGTCTTCTGAGAGAAAATCATGGAGGCCGCAGTCTATATTGAGGCCGAGCTGAATAGCCCTGAGCACGTCGCTGCGAGCTTCGGCGTTGAGGCGACCACCATCAGGAGCCAGGCCAATCACCAGATGGGTAGCGGGATTTCCTTTTGATAGAGCCTCGTCCACTGCCAACCCCAATTCTGCGTAGATAGGAATGTGCCTGACTTTACCATCCAAGACTGTTCCCGCATCATTACCTCCATAGCGTGAATCCACCACCGAGAGGACTCGGTAGCGGTGAGTGCGGCGCACCAGGCCGTGTGCGGTTTTGCCATTAGGGGTTGCAAAGGCTCCCTGACAATAGACGATGGCATTACCTTCAGGCAAAGAACTCATGATCTCCTCCCTGTGAGCACCACGACATATCGATCTCCCGGGAGCGATTCCCTTCGATGCTGCTCAAGCAGTGCATTCAAGCCTGCTGTGGATGCAGGCAGGACGCTGAGGCCCTCCTTTTCTTTAAGCAAGCGTGAGTACGCCAGCATGCCCTTGTCGCTGGCATCGGAACACCAACCTTGCGTCTTCCTGACGGCTTCAAGGGCCTGATTACCGTCCAAAGCGTGCCAGTTGATCAAGGGCTCGTTAACGGCTGTTTCGCGAATTTGCTCTGGCTTCAGGTCCTCGCAACCTGGGGTGTTCTTGTGGAAAGCTCTGACAATGGGATTCTTTCCATGAGAGGAACCTCCCACCATTCGGGGCATTCGCGATGTCTTACCCCTGCGGTAAAGGCTCAAGAAACCTCTGTAAATACCTGCCAGGGTGCTGCCATTGGAAACGGGAACTGCCACGGCAGCAGGGGCGTCTCGAAGCTCGTCGTAAATCTCATAGGCGATCTCACCATAGACTTTTAATTGCAGGGCGGTGTTGGCACCCCCTGGATTGGCGTCGTAGATTTCATCGGACTCTGCCCTCTGGCGTGAAACCATGACTGCATGTTCGTAGTCTCCTGCTGCGCGAACTATCTGGGCCCCGAGTTCCATCATCTCTTGCACTCGCTTGGTGTGGTATGCCTCTGGGATATAAATGAGACATTTCAAGCCAGCCATTGAAGCGGCGAGGGCAAGCGCTACACCGTAGTTGCCGCAAGTTGCCACGGTGATGGCATCAAAACCCCGTCGCATGGCGTCCATTACTTGGGCGAAGGCGATGCGGTCTTTCTGGGTTCCTGTAGGGTTGCCCCCTTCGAACTTTAAATAGATTTGCCGCAAACCAATCTCACGTTCAACGTTACGGGCTCGCACCAAGCTGGTGTCACCCACCTCAGAATCCATGATATCTTCATAGGCTTCCAACCTATCATGCAAAGGACGGGTTGGATCTGCGGCCACTCGCTTTTGTATCTCCAACTCCGGCGGGATGATCGGCCACTGCGAACTTGCTCCATCCAGGAGCAAAAAGCTTTCAGCACTCGCGTAACCGTTTTCCTGACCGTTGTCTGGTGCCAAAGGTTGACCAGCCACTTTTCTCTCTGTCAACGAATTGCGTGAGCGAAAATTTTGCTTCGACATATCGTCGCTACCCTTCACAATTAAAATTCAGTGAACCATCCATAGCGCAACTCCAGTAAAAGTAGACCTGTATGTTAAACAAGAGTCCCGTGAAAAGGAAAAGCGGGCTTTGCTGCCCGCCTCCCACCTTTTGTTAAGTGAAACGGCGACCTCAACCGGTCTTCACCTCGATTTTCTTGACAGCTTCAGGTTCACTTTTTGGCATGCTGATACTCAGAACACCGTCCTTATATGCTGCTTTAATCTTGTCCGCTTTCACTTCGACAGGCAGTTGAAGTGTCCGCGAAAATGACCCAGAGCTGCGCTCCACCAAGTGGAAATTTTCCTTCTTCTCCTCATGTTCATGCTTGCGCTCACCTTTGATTGTTAACGCTTTGCCACTCAAGGAGATATCAATCTCTTTTGGGTCCATGCCCGGCAGTTCTGCCCTGACGATGATCTCTTTGTCTGTTTCTGACAGATCCACGGAGGGCATCCACCTTTCCACGTCTGAGGTGGAGCGAAACGGCCAGGCTTCGGAGAATCTGTCGAAAAGCCGGTCCATCTCGCGACGCATTTGGCTGAGGCCCCAGTCCTCACCCTTTCTCCAACGGATCAAATCTGACATTTTACCTTTCCTCCCTTACTCTCATTAAACTTTCATTGTTACATTTTCCAACTCTATGCCTTCATGCTCTACCTTGCCTCGCCGTAGTGAGGCCTGAGCGTGACGAAGGTCGGGTCGAAGGCTGCGCTTTGCGATACCTTAATAATCACTCGTGTACGCGTTCCGTTTATTGTTATTTTTCTCCTTGGGTTTCTCAGCGACCACCACATCTGTTGTAAGGAGCAGACCGGCAACGCTGGCTGCGTTCTGCAGGGCCAGACGCACTACCTTGGTAGGGTCGACAATCCCCGCCTTCATCAGGTCCTCGTAGGTCTCGGTCTCAGCGTTGAAACCGAAACCACCCGACTCATTCTTTACACGCTGCACTACAACGGAACCTTCGTGACCGGCGTTGTCGGCAATATCCCGCAACGGCTCTTCCAAGGCTCGGTTCACGATATTGACGCCGGCCCTCTCCTCGCCTTCTACATTCATATTCGCAAGGGCGGACAGACAACGCACCAACGCCACCCCACCACCAGGAACTATTCCCTCTTCAACCGCAGCTCTGGTGGCATTCAAGGCATCTTCAACTCTAGCCTTCTTTTCCTTCATTTCGGTCTCAGTGGCAGCGCCCACTTTGATTACCGCAACTCCCCCAACCAGCTTGGCCAAACGTTCCTGTAGTTTCTCCCGATCATAGTCCGAGGTGGTCTCCTCAACCTGGGTGCGGAGCTGCTTGACCCTCCCTTCGATATCTTCCCTGGAGCCAGCCCCATCAATGATGGTGGTGTCATCCTTGTCAATATGAACTGTCTTGGCAGAACCCAGATCGTTGAGAGTAATGTTTTCTAGCTTGATGCCCAGATCCTCGGAGATCACCTGGCCACCGGTGAGTACGGCGATGTCCTGCAGCATGGCCTTGCGCCGGTCACCGAATCCAGGAGCCTTCACCGCGCAAATCTTCAATGTGCCTCGCAGTTTGTTAACCACCAAGGTGGCCAAAGCCTCACCCTCAACATCCTCGGCTATGATCAACATGGGTTTGCCCATCTTGGCAATCTGCTCAAGAAGGGGTAGAAGATCTTTCATAACGCTGACCTTCTTCTCGTGGATGAGAATGTAGGGCTCGTCCAGCACCACCTCCATCCGCTCGGCATCAGTGACAAAGTAGGGCGAGATGTAGCCGCGGTCGAACTGCATGCCTTCAACCACCTCCAGGGTGGTCTCCATGGCCTTGGCCTCCTCCACGGTGATCACACCCTCTTTGCCCACCTTGTTCATAGCTTCGGCGATGATGTTACCGATGGTCGAGTCATTGTTTGCGCTGATAGTACCAACCTGGGCGATCTCCGTCTGGTCCTTGGTGGGCTTGCTGAGTTTTTTCAGCTCTTCCACCACAGCAACGACTCCCTTGTCGATGCCGCGCTTCAAAGCCATGGGGTTATGCCCGGCTGCAACCAGTTTGCAGCCTTCGTGGTAGATGGACTGGGCCAGAATGGTGGCTGTGGTGGTGCCGTCGCCGGCCACATCAGAGGTCTTGCTTGCCACTTCCTTGACCATCTGGGCGCCCATGTTTTCGAAGTGGTCCTCGAGTTCAATTTCTTTGGCCACGGTTACCCCGTCTTTGGTAATCGTGGGGGAACCCCAGGACTTCTCGAGGATCACATTGCGGCCCTTGGGCCCGAGGGTCAACTTCACCACATTGGCCAGGGTATCTATACCTTTCATGGTTTTTGCCCTGGCTTTTTCAGAATACCTGATTTCTTTAGCAGCCATATGTCAAACTCCTCCTCAAGTGATAGTCTTGTTATTCTTGAACCACCGCCAGAATATCATTCTCACCGATGAGTAAATGTTCCTCACCATCAATCTTTACTTCGGTGCCGGCATACTTGCCGAAGAGCACCTTGTCCCCTTCCTTTACATCCGGGGGGATGATCTTGCCATCCTTCAAGATTTTGCCTTTACCAACGGCGATGACCTTGCCCTGCTGGGGCTTTTCTTTGGCAGTGTCAGGGATGATGATTCCCCCCTTGCTTTTTTCCTCTTCCTCCAATCGTTTGATGAGGATTCGATCGTGCAAAGGTCTAATTTTCATGAATGCCCCTCCTGTGCGGCGAGACTTCATCTCAACATCTCACTTGCCATTGAGCATTAGTCATGCCAAAAGGTTAATTTATTGAAATTACAGGACAACTTTATTTAAACTCAATTGACACCGGAACTCTCAGTTCCTATAATTACATAAAGAGTCAACCGGCACTGTTTAGTCAAAGCTAGAGATAGTTTTCTAATGTATTGAAATTAGATGAAAAACCTCATAGTGGAATTTCAAATTCCTCTATTCTTTTTTTCGGAACTACAGGTTCCGCATTGCGAAGAATAAGGAAAGAACGATTGAGAGAGAAAAGAAGATCGATTAAGAAACCCCGTTTCAGATTATTTGCGCTATAATCTCTCGAAAAATCCACCGGGAATCTTGGTTGAGGGAGAAGGTGATGAGATCCTTTCTACTTGTGTCAAAGGAAAAAGAAGTTTTGGATCTGTTGCATCGGACGCTTTATCCCGGCTCTAAGGTGGAACATACCAAGAGCAAAGATGCCGCCCTCAATATGCTCAAGGAGTCGCGCTACGACATTGTTCTCATCGATATCGAAATCCTCCGGGAGGCAGCGCCGGCCAACGGATATAAAGTAGCCTTGCAGCAGTTTGGGCAGGCGTACCCAGCGGTTGAAGTTATTGTCATCTCTCCCCAGGAAATGGTCAGAGAAGCTGTAAAGGCTGTGAAGGCAGGAGCTGCCGATTACCTCACTCGTCCAATTGAACCGGAGGAAGTAAAGTACGTCATCGAGAGCATTAATGAAACCATCTTATTGCGGTCCGAGCTCGACTATTTAAAAGACCAATTTTGGCAACCGAGTTCCTTAGCAATCATTCAGAGTAAAAGCCCCGTGATGCAAAAGGTTTTCGCCAAAATCCGCTCCGTCGCGCCAACCAAGAGTACCGTTTTGCTAACAGGCGAGACCGGCACAGGTAAGGGTGTACTCGCAAGTCTCACCCATCAGCACAGCAATCGCAGGGACGCCAAATTTGTCAGTGTGCACTGCGGCGCGATCCCAGATACACTTTTGGAAAGTGAACTGTTTGGACATGAGAAGGGTGCCTTTACAGGTGCTGACAGAAGAAAACAAGGTAAGTTCGAGATTTCTAAGGGGGGAACGATATTTCTGGATGAGGTCGGTACGATTACGCCGGCCGCACAGATCAAGCTCTTGCAGGTACTGCAGGATGGAACTTTCCAGCGGGTTGGCGGAGAAGAGACCCTCAGTGCCGATGTACGAGTAATTGCGGCCAGCAATATGGACCTGAAAGAAATGTGCGACAATGGTCAGTTCAGAAAGGACCTCTATTTCCGTTTGAATGTCTTTCCAGTAGAAATTCCATCGCTGAGGGAGAGAAAAGAGGACATCCCTCATATTGTGGAAGTTATTATTGGCAGGCTTAATAGATTTCACCAGAAGGAAATTCTCAACGTCCATCCGGATGTAATAGAAGCTTTCCTCAACTACCCCTGGCCGGGAAACATTCGTGAACTGGAAAATCTTATAGAGCGAGCTTACATTATTGAAAGATCCTCTATATTGACACCGGAAGGTTTTCCCCTGGAACTCTTTGCCCTAGAGTCTCCCTCGGCACGGACGGAGTTGCATCCTTCGTATACCTTGGCTGAGGTTAGACGAAGAGCCATAGAGGAGGTTGAGAAGCGGTACCTGAAAGAACTCCTTGTAAGAAAAAAAGGGAAGATACGAGAGTCAGCAGAGGTCGCCGGCATTACCACACGTCAGCTCCACAAACTGATGACCAAGCACCGGATTAGCAAAGAGCAGTTCAAATAAACTAAAACAGAATCCGGAGTTCCCATAGAACAAAAAAAGGCATTAAGGCCCCCGTCTCATGCTCGAAATAGAGATGGCCGCTAAGGTCTCATTGGCTGATGCCCAGCTGAAGCGAAGTCATTTATTTGCATACTTCGCCGAATCCTTGAACTGGTAAGGATATTTTTGACCACCTGGAAAAAACCAAAAATCTCCGCATGATTAATTCTAGTGGTCCTTTCTGGAAACGCTTCAGCCAATAAGAAGAGAAAACAAGTGCGGCTAGGTAGAATACGAAAGTCGTCCACACTGGAGAAAGGACAAGCTCCATTTCGAACACTGATATGAAGCATAAGAGCACCCCACTGAAAATGATATGGATGACGTAGAGTGTTAAACTCGTTTGGCCGACACCCACAAAGGGCAAAAGCCATCCACGCCTCCCGCACTTTTCTGCCACCATCGTGCACATACTAATGACCACCAGGGCCGATCCTCCTGCCGAGATCATGAAAAGCGGCATTGGGTCCCAGGCTACCAGTCTACACCATGGAAGTAGGTGATGCTCGATCTGCCCAGAAGAAGACAGGTGCATCAACACCCTGGAAGCTGACTCGGCGAGTATGATGGCGCCCGCCCCCGCCAAAAAGATCTTCTTCTGAAGAGCTCTTTTGGATACATCTTGTCGCCCTAGCCACATTCCTATCATCACGAACGCCAACCACGGAATGACAGGATAGCAACCATTGAAAAACATGTGGCCAAATATTCCCGGCAAATTCCAAAAATTTTCAACTGCGTTTGGATTCAAATCCCAGGCTTTGACAAAAGGAAATACGGCTATAAAAAAAGGGCGGGCGATGATGGTTGCCAGACTCAGCACCCACAAACTCAGATCGGAAGCCGTAAGTAACCAGGCTCCAAGGACCAGGTAAAGAGCATAGAAGTGTAAGATATCTGTCAGCGGGGACAGTGCAAAGTTGAGTAAGCCGATAATGAGGAGGAATAAGGAGCGTTTGAGCAATGCCAGACGTTTTTCATTGATCCCTCCGAGGTCATTCTTTAAATAGACGGTCCTCGAAAACAGAGAGAGGCCGACACCTGCCAGAACGACAAAAGTTGCAGCTGCTCGCCCCTTTATTAGATCAATCGCATTAATCAGCCAAGCAGGATCAAATTCGCTGGTACCAAGTAATATAGAAAAGTTCACTGCCAGCATGCCCCATAGCGCTCCGGCGCGGGCAAGATCGTACCCGATCATTCGTTTGCTTGGTGAAGGAGGAGGTGAGTTCAAGACAGGAACGCTTTCTAAATAAAGAGTTCAGGCCTGAAGGACCTGGCTTTGAGCTGCCCCCCGAGGGGGCTTCAGGCATCTTTCCTTCGCATGCCAGTCAGCTGGAGTAATGGAGTGGTGGAGTAATGGAGTTATGCAAAAACGTCTTAAATTTGAATCTTTGGGTTTTAGCTTTTTCCAACACTCCAATACTCCAGTACTCCAAAACCGCTGGGCAACGCTATCAGCAAAGCCATTGAAACTGGACCTGGCCCACAGGACCAGGTTTTCTTTGCTCAAATTTAATAGTGGAAAATTCGTTTTATCGTCTCAAGGACTCGGGATGTCTTGAGCACCAGTCGTGCCAAAAAAGTAACATATTGAATTCAATATATATTTTTTCTATTGTTACATTGGCACCGGAACCGAAAGTTCTGAAATTAACGACAAGCAGACACTCTCAATGGTTTTCTAAACGGCCGCCATTTCTCCAAGAGGTTGATATGGCAACAAATTATCTGAATCGGAATCGTGGGTTCCTACCAAGCCAGAATAGGTCCTGCCAGTTCTCATTATCAAATTCTTATATGATTTCATAATATTAGACATTGCACCCAACATTAGTTCACGCCGGAACAACTCGTTTCCATGGGTTGATCGGAAGCTCGAGTTCCGATTACCAGCCTCATATTTTCTATTAATTCTAGAGATTCCGATAAGTTAACGAAATGGCACGTCTGTTGCCATATTTGTGACAGGTTCTTGTTGTGGGTAGACAAAAGGATGAGCCGGAGATTTAACACTGGCGGGTGAGGGCGGGTTCGAATCTGCATGATCTTTCTGAGAAGATCCTGTCCGGAGTTTTGAGAAGATGGTTTGAGTTGCCATCATATTAAAGGTGTTCGGCATGGAGATTAATAATGAAAGTAGGTCAGTGACTGTTAGGGGCCTCCTGGTTCCCGTAGACTGGGACGATAAGGGCAATGTCACAGCCGCGGCTATTTCAACTCACTTTGAAGAAGAGTATTTGATAGAGCAAAACGCGTGGGGGGAAGCGCTGCTGGCTTTCCTCCGTCAGAGGGTGAAGGTTAGCGGATTGGTGGCGCAAAACGACACTGGCAAAAAGATTATTACCGTAAATAATTATGAAGTATTTGAAGAATGATCGTTGAGTGTGAATCAGGGTTTGATCACTTTCTTGTGACAATCATTTAAAAGGAGGAACACCGATGCTGTCGAGGAGAAAGTCTTTGCTGGTTGTGCTTTGCATGCTGGGGGTCATTTTATTGTCTGCGGCGCCCCTGTTTGCGATGACGGATGAAGTGGAGATCACTGGAATGGTTTATGCTGCTGAATGGGATGCCGATGGCAACGTGGCTTCCGTGGTGATCGAGACGGAGGAAGGAGAAGAGATCATAGTCTCGAAATCAGGAAAGGGAATGGAACTGTTGAAGCTTGAGGCAGTGCTCGTGCGAGCGAGTGGTAGCATTCTCACCGACGAAAATGGCAGAAAGACGATCACGGTAACCAAATACATGATCCAGGAATAGAGTTGCTCTCTGTGATTTAGAGCCAATAATGCCAGCAGTTTGAAAGGGTGAGGGGAGCGTTCTCCCCTCACCTGATGAATGACAGGCAACACTGAGGTTTCCCAATACGAACGAAGTGGTGCACAGTAGTTAATGTGAAAATAACCTATAGAAAATGTCATGAAAATAATGTGCTCCAACAATTGTAATCCCGCAAGACATGGTAACGTTGATTTTCGTTTAGTCGGTGTGCCGATTGCGGTGAATGAGGATTTGGCACCAGACGTGGATCGTCTCCACACAGCAATCTTGAATACGTACAAAAAACGAATACCAGGCGCCAAGTTATTATGTTGCCGCTGTCACGAAAACGCCATAGTGGTAGAGGAATATTGAAACCATTCTCCATGAGCAAACTCAAAAACTAGAGGCTGCTCAAGTTGTTAACAAATGGAGGGGCACCCGAGTTCAGTTGCAGATGTCTTGTAAAATTTAGTGGGGAAGGGCATAAGGTAGACTCAAAATGGAAGACAAAGAGATATTCTGCATTCAATGTGGCAACCCTTTTACACTAACTGCTCTTCAGCAAGAGCGCATCATTGCTCTCGGATTTGACGAGCCAAAGCGGTGCCGAGAATGCAGGGATAAGAAAGTGAAGGCTGGTCTGTCGCGGTATGAAGAGAAAATGCTGTACAAAAGCAGGGATAACAGAAGGCACTGAATGTCGATCTGCGACATCCGAAGTATAGGGAACGCTCCGACATTGGCCTGGAATGGATCTAAATCTTCTCTTAAGCTCACCGGTGGAAATGGACATGCGAAAAGATGATACGGACCGATGAAGTTCGAGCTCTTATGGCACTCAGCAGAGTTTAGCAAAACAGCTTTGAAGAATTGGAGAAAAAATGGAACTTTTAGAAGAGAGCAGACAGAGATGCCGCGAGATGCTTCTTGAGATGCGTCTCAAATTGGTCAATGAAGTGCGAGCCGCACGTCAATCCAAATCCGGAAGCGATTACCTGGGCGATCTGTGCGATTGTGCCACAACCTTGATGGAAGCCGAGTATGCTTACATGTTAGGTGACCGGCTGAGGCAAAAACTACATTTGGTTGAGCGGGCGCTGGACGCCATTGAAGATGGCGATTATGGCATCTGCGAAGAATGTGGAGAATCCATAAACCCAAAACGGTTACTCATAATGCCCTTTACGCTTTTGTGCGTTCGTTGTCAGTCTGAACTGGAGAGGCGAGCTAAGATACGGGGGGAACTTGCTGCCTGAATCCATGGAATAGTGGAAGATTGGAATAATGGAATGATGGGGTGGTGTACTTTAACTGGTGGAGTCTTTGAAACTTGACCTTGCTCATCGAAGATCTCGCTCTGCGGGGAAGGACCAGGTTTTCTTTGACCCATTAAAAAGGGAGAGGCCAGATGAAGGTTAAAGAGTTACAAATCATTGCCAAAAATCTGGGTATTGTAACGGGCAAACTGAAAAAAGCTGAATTGATCAAGTCCATTCAGCTGGCGGAGGAAAATTTTGACTGTTTTGGAACTGCTGTAGAATATTGTGACCAGGCAAGTTGTTTATTCCGAGAGGATTGCCTTAAGTAGAATACTTCAGAGTAAATTGTTAGATAGCCAAAATCCACCCGTAAGCTGCGTGCTAATGGGAGGGAAGCGCCACATTCCCATAATCAGCCAGACCGCAGCTTACACGGGCCCACCCCATACGGCCTTTATTTTTTGGATCTGACCGTGATCAGCACCTCCACTTCCGGCCATTTCTTTTCTGCCGGACGTACATTGGGCGGAGCTACGATTTTACTGGTAAGTTTCACGGTTTCCTCTATGTTTTCCAAATATATCGGTGTTGTCACCAAGTGAATCTTTTGTTGACTCTCCCCTGCGGGCAATAGCACCCTCACCCGTCGAGGGGTCAATTTAACCGATACCAATGCTTTGCCGGTTGGGAGCGAGCCAACCAGCTGAGCTTGGACGTCGACCTCGCTCTCGACGATCTCTTCTAAGGTTAGGGATATGCTGGATGGATTGGCGTCCACCAGTTTTACCCCTTTGGGAAGGGCTATATTTTTCTCCGACACCTCAAAAACCTGTCCGCCAGCCTTGGCATTGGACAAATCGATCCTTACACTCAATCCTGCAGGATTTATCTCAGCCAGATTCGACTTCGGGCCGGTTAACTGCAATTTGATCTCAGTTGGCTTCTCACCTGCAAGGGCCAGTTTTTCGGGAACAGCAATGTATTCGATTGGAACAGTAAACCCTTTTTCGCGAATCTCTCCCTGGGAGATGATTACCGACGAATAGAAGAAAAGGGCTAGAACCAGACTTACTGCCATTTGAGATAACATTCTTTTCCGTTTTCTCCCCGGTTGGATTTCAATGCCGTAAGTGGCGGTTTTTTCCCAATGGGACAATATACCTGACGCGAGCTCATTCTTGTCGCGCATTTTCCTTGCATTGCCGTTACGAAAAGATGTAACAACTCCTCTTTCTTCTGAGACCACCGTCACCAAGGCATCGGAAACTTCCGACAGACCCATGGCAGCATGATGGCGGGTTCCAAATGTTTCCGAGAGCTTCGCTGTCTTCGACAGGGGAAGCCGCACGCCAAAATCAGTCAACCTGCCGCCGTCAAGTATTACAGCACCGTCATGGCCGGGAGAATTGGGGTCAAATATGCTCATAATAAGGGGGAAGGTGGGATCGGCATTGAGGGGAAGGCCGCCGGACAGGTATTGCTTGATGGGCTCTTTTCCGGGCAGAACCAATATTGCGCCGCGCCTTTGCTGGGCCAGAGCGAAAGTCGCATCGCCGATGAGCAACGCCAGATCTGAGCCACTTCTCGTCGCATTGTGTCGCTTGAGAGATGCGGCCCTTTCGAGAAGCTTCCTTAGTTCCGGCTGGAAGATAACAATCAGGGCGATGAGGGCCACCTGACTGAGATTGGAATAGATCCAACGTATTCCTTTGAGATCGAGAATGTAGGCCACGAGAAAAACAGCCACTGCGAGGAATATTCCGGCCACAATCTTCCAAGTTCCCAACCTTAGTAGGGTGTGGTACAAGAAAAACAAACCAGCGGCTATCAGCAGGATGTCCAGCAATGATCTCCAGTGGAAAAACACCTTGATTGAGTCAACAAAAATTGCAGGCAAATCCAATTTACACCTCTCTTAATTCAGATGATCGAATCACAACCGAGGACACCGCTGGGCAAAATGTTCCATTTGGCCGCAGGGATTTTAATGAAGCTTGATTATACCACTTTCTGCAAAAAATAGAGATATTGTGACCCGTTACCGTCAAAATCTTTTGCGCAATGTAGGCAGGAAAATCTAGAGTTTCGTCCCTCTTTTGTTGTCTGTTTTTGTGATCCAACTGCTATGTGTTAATATGGATAAACGCGTTGCAGCGTTGGTTGACCGAAAGCTTGGTTTTTGGGTTTAGGGATCATGGTGTCAGAGGCAACAAGGGGGGTGGACTGTGATGAACTGCCTACGATGTAAGGTTCTTTGTGCTGCTCTTGTTCTGTGCTTTTTGATTGGATTGGTCACCTGCGCGAAGCACAAGACCTATTGGCTTCATCTCCGCCCGCATCCTGTTGGTGAAGCGGGACCCACAACCAAGTTGACCGTTGGAGTTCTTCCTTTTGAGGACAAACGGCCATCCCCCCAGCGACTGGGTAAACGCGTCACTTCCGGTGGCAACGAGGAGCCAATCAGGCTGGAGTCATCTTCTCCAGCCAACGATGTCACTAAAATCCTGCTGGAACTTTTAAAGGCAAGGTCCATCCGTACAGTCGAGCTCACCCCCTGGGACGGTACACCTGAAAATCTAAAAAATCTTCCGAAACAAGTGGATATCGCTGTAGCGGGCAACACAGAAGCACTGGAGGTGGAGGCACAGTCTTTCACTTTCAAAACCATGGTGCGCTACCGGGTAAAGCTCTCGGCCAAGTTGGGTTTTAGAGCTCAAGGGAAGGTAATTGCGAAGAGTGTGGAAGTACGTCCCGAAGAGACGGTCGTGAGCTTCAATCGTCAGAAAGTGGAAGAGACTTTGAATGAGGCTGTGTCCTCTGCTTTGAACCTTTTGATTGAAGCAGCCATTGAAGCCGCCGATTAAGATCGCTCTTTTTAGGGTTAAACATGGAAGATCTATCACGAATATTTTCCAGGGTCGAAGACAAAAAGCTGGACTACGCCAAGTATGATTTCTCTAACCAGCAAGACAACGCCTTGAAATCCTTTTTTGATTTGGGCCAAGAGTTCGAATCCCTGGAAGACCTCTACCGCGTCTGTGTGGCTGTACCCAAGTCCCACTTCGGACTGGAAACGAATCTCTACTTGCTTGATAAAAAGAGAGAGGTGCTTGCACTGGTCTGCTCCAGCGACGGGGGCTACCAGGGTTCGGTTGAGAACCTATCACCGGCCCCCATCAAGCCGAGAAATGACGCGTTCGTTGAGAATACATCTCTGTTCACCCCGATTTTCGGCAAAATGGTGGTAGTAAAACCGGAAGCTACAGAGAAAACACAAGAGCTCCTTGGTATGCTGGAAGTGAATCCAGGAAAAGATCTCATCGAGGGCGAGCAGTTCTACTTCCAAAAATTCGCCAACCGAATTGGCTATGCCATCTATAATAGGGCTTTGAGTCAAAAGAACATAGAACATCTGAGATTCATCAACTCGATGGTTGCTGATATCGAGCACAACGTGATCGTCCCCAATATGGCTTTTCGCCTATTTCTCAGGCGGCTACAGGCAAAGATCCTAAAAAATCGAGAAATAGAGGGTATCCTTCGTGAGAAATGCGCGGAGCTTACAGAAGGTGGCACGGTGGACCACGACTGGCAGGAGCGAATCATGGCCGAACTCCAGGAGGTAAACCGAGGTCTCGAGGATGAGTTCACCAACATCGATAAGCACAATCGAAGCATCAGCCTGTTCGTAGAAAGTCTTTTCCGCCGAAGTCACTTTGAAGAAGGCCGGTTTGTTCCTCGAAAGCGTTCCTGTAACTTTAGAAAGGAGATCATCGATCCTCAGCTGGAGCGATTCAAAGACCGCTTCCACGTAAAGGGCATTTCTATTGACGAACATCTCGGTGGGGTACCTGATGAGTCCATAGTGGCGGTGGTGGATGTGGGGCTTATTTCGCAAGTTTACGCTAATCTGTTTTCCAATGCGCTGAAATATACCCGCGCGGTCGAAGACGGACAGGGAGGAAAGATGAAATTCGTTTCCTTCGGGCAAGAGATCTTGAAGGACTACTTTGGTCCGGGTCAAGACGGCATAAAGTTCAACGTCTTCAATACCGGGCCGCACATTCCACCAGATGAGCACGACCGGATTTTCGAAGAAGGATATCGAGGAGACGAGGCTGGCGGTGAGCCAGGTACCGGCCACGGACTGAGTTTTGTCAAGCGGGCGGTGGAGATCCACGAAGGAGTGGTGGGTTACGAGGCCACCCCTTCTGGTAATAACCTTTATTTCATCCTACCTAAATAGCCAATGTGATATCGAAAAATCATTGCCTCAAACACCAGATTACA
>JASFEM010000023.1:0-29819 GCA_050124835.1 Syntrophobacterales bacterium
TAGATTCGTTTTTACTGGTGCCGAGAAGTTGGGTTTCAAAGTCGGGGTGGAAACGATTGGCACCCACCTCAAGGTGAAATCCCTTGGTTTCACCTCCAGGTACTGGCTTGCCTTCAGCGAAAGCCTTGAAATCAAGGACCGCATGATCTCCCTGTTGGATTGGTCGCGACTCTTCCAAGGTCTTGAGATAGGAGCTCGTCTGCCGCCGAAGTTCCAATTCAGCTGCAACCTCCTCATCAGTAACAACAAGTCGCTGCCTGTTCGCCGGAATGTTCTGATAGTCCTGGACAACGATCTCAGGTCTTACCTCAACGAGAAACGAATAGCGAAAAGGCTCGCCCTCCTGCAGTGGATCTGTGTCCAAGTCGGATTGCGAAACCGCCTGTATCTCCGTTTGCTCCAGAGCCGCCATCAAAGTCTCATTAACTAATTCCATTCCAACATCATGCTTGACTTGATCTGCATAGTGACGTTTTAAAATAGCGAGCGGTACTTTGCCCGGACGAAACCCCTTTACTTTAACGGTGCGATTGAGTCGTCGATAGGCTTTTTCCAGGTGATTATTTACCTTTTCCTCGGGTAGTTCCACCAGAACCCTGCGCGTGATTTCACTGACATCTTGGATAGAAACTTTCATTTGGCTATCAGTTTATCCCGACCTTTACAGGTGGGTAGAAATTGTGAGTATTTGAATAAAAAAGTCGGTGGCCGAATTCAGTATAAAAAGTATTTTGGAGATCCAGCCGGCTGGACGCTTCGTAAAATGATCAAAATTCCAGCGTTTAACCCCAAATTGCCCGACAATATAATCATAGTACCCACCGTCTGGCAACCCTTAAAGAATTCTACCATGTTATTCGGAATATTGGGTCACGGTAATAATCTATTTAACGGGTTAACGGGGAACTGTTGAGAACAACTGTGGTTGAATAAGGGAGCAATGAAATCTAGAGCGGTGAGAGGTAATTATGTTCACCTTTGGAACCAGAACATTTCCTGTGACTTGGGTTGTAAAAGCAATCTTTTCAGCTGCGAGGTAACCTGAAGGTTTTTTGATGGTGCGAGAGGGGGGACTCGAACCCCCAAGGGTGTTAGCCCGCTGGATCCTAAGTCCAGTGCGTCTGCCAATTCCGCCACTCTCGCATAGACCGACTGCTTTTCTGAAGCAGCTTGCTACTCCAGCCGCCAGCCAGCTTCTGATCAACCGTTCTGGGCTAATGAGTAGCCGAAATCATAGAGCAAAGTTTTAAAAAAAGTCAAGGCAACACTGCGAAGAGCGTTTGCGCTCTCCGCAGTAGGTTCAAGGCATGGAGCATGGAGCATAGAGCATGGGGCATGGTGATCGTTAGACCATGGAGACTTTGTTTTTTTGCTGCCAGCTGCTAGCTGTCAGCTGCTGACTAACATGTGCCTTACGCCATTACCGTTCTCGTTCCTGTTTGCTGGATCCTTGCCATTCCGCACTAACGGTGTGAACCTAGGCTCACATAATATTGTTGCATCAGTTGCTCAGAATCCCCTAATATAGAAAACTTAGTTTGATCTCCTCACAACTGGACATCGGCTATGAGCAGGAAAAAATCTCCATTACAGGTCTTAATGGTAGCTTCTGAGGTGGCTCCCTATGCTAAGACCGGCGGCCTTGCTGATGTGGCTGGGACACTTCCGCGGGCCCTGAGCGGGCTTGGCTGTAAGTTGTGCATTGTTATGCCGTTCTACAATCGGTTCCTCGAAGAGGTGATGGTGGAAGGGCCAGTTGTGGAAAACCTACCCGTACCCATGGATTCCAGGGTAATCGGAGCGGAAATCTATCGTGGCCAGGTAAACGAAGCCATAGACATCTACTTCGTCCGAAGAGATGAATTTTACGACCGAAGCTATCTTTACGGAACTCCAAAAGGCGATTACTTTGATAATTGCCAGCGCTTCATCTTTTTGTGTCGGGCTACGCTGTCCCTTTGTCCTGCCGTAGAGTTTCAGCCTGATCTGGTTCACTGCCACGACTGGCAGACTGGCTTGGTCCCTGCCTATCTGAAACTTCTCTTTGGGGATAGTGATTTTTGGGCTCAGACAGCGAGTGTGTTCACTATCCATAACATCGCTTTCCAGGGGCAATTTGGAGTGGATCTCTTTCCGCTGACCGGACTTCCGGGCAGTTTTTTAAGCGTTGATGGTATGGAATTCTGGGGTGGGATGAATTTTATGAAGGCTGGCATAGTCTCTGCCGACGTACTCACCACAGTCAGTCCTCGCTATAGCGAGGAGATTCAGACCAAAGAATACGGGCATAGGCTGGATGGCGTTCTCCAGGCGCAACGAGAAAAGCTGTTCGGGATTCTGAATGGTGCTGACTACGAGGAATGGAACCCGGAAACCGATTCGTTTATTGCTGCCAATTACTCTCGGGACAATCTCGACGGTAAAACCATCTGCAAACTCGATCTGCTCCGCACAGTCAGACTGCCCGAGCGAATCATGAACAGGCCGCTACTTGGCGTTATCTCCAGACTGGCTGATCAGAAGGGTTTGGATCTGCTGGCGACAGTTATGGAAAAAATTATTGGCGAAGATGTTGGCTTGGTTATTCTGGGCATTGGAGATGAGAGGTATCACACGCTGTTAACTGAAATGGCAGAACGCTACCCGGAAAAGATTGCCGTACACCTGGACTTCGATGAGCGGTTGGCCCATAAGATCGAAGCAGGGGCGGATATATTTCTCATGCCGTCGAGATACGAACCCTGCGGACTCAATCAGATGTATAGTCTTCGCTATGGGACAGTACCGGTGGTGAGGGCCACCGGCGGTCTCTATGACACCATCAGCGATTTCGACTCCAAGGCGGGTGACGGTGTTGGTTTTAGCTTCACCGACTATGAGCCTGAAGCTTTCTGGGATGCCATCGAGTTGGCTCTGAGTTTCTTCTACAAGACTCCGACCTGGCAGCTAATTATGAGAAACGGTATGGCCATGGATTTCAGCTGGGAGTCTTCCGCTCGACAATACCTGGCACTATATGAGAAGGCTGTGGACAGTAAGCGAGGAGGGGAATCTCAAGTCCGCGGTCCGAAACCCAAAGCCAGAAAGAAATCATGAGGAACGATGTGAGATATGGGATGAAGGAGCTGTGTCAAAATTAGATAGCTGGTTGAAGGGACACAGATGCACACAGATTTTCGGGATGGTAAACACAAAGCATTAACCGAGAGGATCATTAAAATCTACTATAGGGTTTACAATAACCTTGGTTACGGATTTCTGGAGAAAATTTATGAAAATGCAATGATGATTGAGTTTGAGAAGGAGGGTATTCCAGCTATAGCACAATCTGCAATTGAGGTGGTTTATGAAGATAAGATCATAGGTGAATATTTTGCTGATATTTTTGTAGATAAGAGGGTAATAGTAGAAATAAAGGCAGCAAGGAGACTAGCGCCGGAGAATGAGGCACAACTATTGAATTATTTGAAAGCTACAGATATTGAGGTCGGACTCTTGTTGAACTTCGGTCCCACACCAACGATTAAGCGTAAGGTTTTTGATAATTCCAGAAAATAGCGATCTGTGTGTATCTGTGTAAATCTGTGTCCTAAACTAACTGTCGATCAAAAGGAAGGTGAACATGACTCCAAAGCGCATTGTTTTCTTGGTACTGGGATTGCTTTTTGCGACTTTTGTTGTGCAGAATGCTGACGTGGTTCAAGTACGCTTTCTCTTCTGGAGCGCTCAGGCATCGCGAGCTCTCGTCATTCTGGGCGCTTTCGTCCTGGGCATCATCGTCGGCTGGGTAACCGGACGGGTGTTGAAGAAAGAAGCGCCACCACCGCCAAGCTTTACCGCAGAAACCTGATGCGAGTCCGATCATTTCTTGAGTGTAATCCTGCGGCCATGCATCAGGAATAATTTCAGACGCCTATGCACTTGCCTTCGCAAGAACGCTTGAAAGCTTAGCCATTCCCTCTGCGGTCTGCTACCCTTGCGGGAGGGAAGTCCTTTGGGCCGGCGTTAGTGGCAGCCCGAACTGTCGAATTACCAATGTAAAATGGCCAGGATGGTTATCGCCCGAAAAGCAGATTGGAAGATGCGCTCGCATGCAACTAGGAATTGAAGTGCAAGCATTGTGGCTGCTGATCATTGCAGCGGCCGTGGCAATGTTTACCAAATATATCCGTTTGCCCTACACTATTGCCTTAGTTGTTGTGGGTATAGTGATGGGACTTCTGGATCTTCTCCCCCAAATGCTACTCACCCCAGAGCTGGTCTTCCACATTTTCCTGCCGATTCTTCTCTTCGAAGCAGCATTCAACATTGACCTTTTGGATTTGCAGCGAAATGGCCGGGCTATTGCCATCCTGGCTCTACCTGGGGTGCTGCTGGCCACCTCGGTCACCGCTGCTGTCAGCTACACCGGATTAAGGCTGTGGAGCGGAGCTCTGGACTTTTCTTGGGGCCATGCCCTGCTTTTTGGCGCCATCGTTGCTGCCACCGATCCAATTTCGGTGTTGGCCCTTTTTAAAGAACTTGGGGTGACACGGCGACTTTCCCTGATTATCGAGGGTGAGAGCATCTTTAACGACGGGGTGGCGGTCGTCCTTTTCGGGGTTCTCCTGGGAGTAGCCCAGGGTGGCGACTTCAATTTGCTCACTGCTGTGCGCCAGTTTTTCGTGAGTGTGGTAGGGGGAGGTGGCATTGGCGTCCTACTGGGGCTGGCAATGGCCAAAGTGATGAGCGTGGTAGATGATCATCTCATTGAGATTACCTTGACCACAATACTGGCGTTCAGCTCATACTTGCTCGCCGAACATCTGCATGTATCCGGTGTTATCTCGGTGATAGGTGCCGGGCTCATGACAGGTAACTATGGCACCCGGTTAGCCATGTCACCTACGACGCGTGTATCGGTTAGCGATTTCTGGGAATATGTGGCTTTCGCGGTAAACTCTGTTCTCTTTCTGATGATTGGCATCGAGGTGAAAATCGTTGATTTCGGCCCACTATGGATCGCGGTGCTGGTGGCGGTGGCCGCTATGATCTGTGGTCGCGCTGCCGCCGTGTTTCTCACCGCCCCCCTGATAGGCAAAGTGGACAAACCGCTTCCCAAGAGTTGGCAGGGTGTGCTCTTCTGGGGCGGTATTCGAGGCGCCATCTGCATGGTGCTAGCCTTGAGCTTACCCAAGGATTTTCCCCTGCGTCAACCCCTGATGGCGATGATCTTTGCTGTGGTGATTTTCACCCTGCTGGTCCAGGGACTGAGTATCAAAACGATACTTTGGAAATTGGGGCTTATTAGACATGCATCCCAGGAAGATTATGAGGCCAGGAGGGGTGAAGTGTACGCGTTGGGTCGAGCCCAGTTGGAACTCGAGCAGATGGTTGGTCGCGGCATTCTGTCGCAGCGCAACTATGAACTGTTGGCACCGCGTTTGCATGACCGTCTGGAGGAGTTGCATGTCAATTTGGCTGAAGTTGCGGCCGAGCATCAGGATGCAGTCGCCGAGGAATTACATCGTGCTGAGGAACGTTTACTCCATGCTGAAAAGGATGGAATCAAGGAAGCCTACCTGGCGGGAATTGTCTCAGAGTCGGTCATGAAAAAACTGTTGAATCGTGTTGATGAGAAACTTTATACGCTAGGGACGGTCGGTGGGAAAAGGGCCAGAATTAATGAATATGACGGTAAAAATGAGGACGGCTAGAGATGATGATCCAGGCTGGTTACGCAGCTACCAACCTTTGTGAGCCCCCTGATCCCGAGGAGGATGCATGAGAAAAAATGAGAGGTTGCTGGAGGCCTGGGATCAGCTGGTGAAAACTATAGCCGAACAACAGGGGTTGAGTAGTGAGCAGGCGGTATTACATGTAAGAAGACATTTTCCCGAGCTCTACGAGCTTTACAAGAAAGCTAAGCAAGAGAAGAAGGCAAATCCCTCAAAATAGCCTACCCTATAATTTCACATTTCCAATTTCACATTACTTCATTAGTCATTTATTATCGGTTTCGCCGCGTCCCCGCGTCGCCCCTTCCCCGTGTCGTTCCTCAGTCCCTACTACACCCCGGGCTCGACTATGCCTGACTATTGCAGTATGATGGGCTGCATGAAAGCGATTACCTTGGCAATCTACCTGCTTCTCTTCGGTGTCTCTTTATGGCTAAAGCAGCTCAACATAAAGTATCTCAAGGAGAGAGGCCACCAAGTTCCTCCTGAATTCGGCAAAGCCATCGATTCAGAGACCCTGCGACGAACCATAGCCTACACGGTTGAAACCAGTCGACTCGGTATCGTTGCTTCAATTCTCAATACTCTCCTGCTGCTCTTTTTTCTGTTCGGGGGACTCATCATCGTCTATGACGGCTGGATTGCTTCTCTTTCGGGATCCTTTGTAACGAGGGGTGTATTTTTCGTGCTGGGACTCCTTTACGTAGAGACCATTTTCAGTATTCCATTCAGCCTTTACAGAAACTTCAACATTGAAAGTCGCTACGGCTTCAATACTATGACTGGGCGGCTTTGGCTGAGCGACCTGCTAAAATCCACTGCCATTTCAACAATTTTACTGGCGGGCCTGGTTGCGGTCGCACTTGCCTTGGTTAGCTACAGCCCAGGATGGTGGTGGCTCTGGGTGTGGGGTGTTTTTCTACTCTTCAGCATTTTCCTCATGTACATCTCACCCTATCTAATCGAACCGCTCTTCTTCAAATTTGAACCGGTGCGGACCGACGGTCTCGAGGAAGAAATTAGGGCTCTGGTGGAAAAAGCAGGGCTCAAGGTGAACAAAGTTTTCCAGGTGGATGCTTCCAGACGAAGCCGCCATTCTAATGCCTACTTTTCAGGCATTGGCAGGGTGAAGAGGATCGTGCTCTTCGACACGCTGCTGGAGACTATGAGCAACTCGGAAATTCTGGCGGTGCTTGCCCATGAGCTTGGTCATTGGAAGAAGAAGCACGTGGTAAAACGGATCATTCTGACTGAAGTGGTAGCACTGGGAGTTATCTTTTTAGCTTTTAAGTTGCTTTCCTGGCAGGGATTGCTCGCCATGGTTGGTCTGGAGCAGGGGTCTTTCTACGTGCGAGTTACCATCCTGGGTTTCCTGGGATCTTTGTTGATGTTTCCATTCACACCGGTGTTGAGCTTCTTTTCTCGCAAGCATGAATGGCAGGCAGACAGGTTTGCCTGTAAGCTTACTGGACAGCCATCAGATCTGGCCCGGGCTTTAGTCAAGTTGTCCAAGGAGAATCTGGCAAATCTCCATCCCCATCCCCTTTATGCCGCCTTCTACTACAGCCATCCTCCCGTGGTGGAGCGCGTACGCCACCTGCAGAATCAAGAGGCGTCCGGCCACTCCTCTCAACTCGCCTCGTGCTGATAAGCCTCTCCTAGGTCAGTAAACGAGAAGCTATAAAATATCTTATGCCCGTCGAAATCCAGCACTCTCAAGTCATCGGTCTGTTTGACGTCCTTCATTATCATGTCATATTGTTGACCATATTTCTGTTGTACCAGATCCAACGGGACTTCGTAGGCCATAAATTTTTTGATTCCCTTGTGACCAAGCTTTTCAACCAGCTTGCCATCCGCAAAAGATTCGTAGGTTGTCAGTATTAGAATAGGCCCGGTTCCAGTGAAAATAATGCCTGCCTTCATGGCCCACCTCCTTTAGTTTTATTCAAACAAAACATATGTGAAGGGCCCGATAGTTATCTATGGCCCGTTTTCTTAACCACGGTGCAAACCAACAACGACTCCAGTTGGAACTAGCCAAACCGAATCATTCTCTCCTAATCATTCCCTTGGTGAAACAGAGCGTGGGAAGTTTGGGCTCCTCGTAGATCAGCTTTTCGCGCTCTTTTTTGGCTTCTATCGCTTCAGCTAGTCGTTCAGGATTACTGAGGGTGGCTTCGTAACCGTGTGTGTTTTTCAGCATCGCCTCAAAGCCCTCAGTTACATGCATGACCGCATGGTCAAAAAACCTAACCAATAAGAAAGAGGCTTCAACAATCTGGTTTAGATTTAAAGCTGAATCAACTTCTCTACTGGCGGCAATAAATTCCCAAAGACGTCTTTTGGTGAGATAAAGAGCGCTGATCACTTCAGGAAGCTGGAAGTTTTGCTCGAATCGGTCTTTTCCTAAATTCTGGTAGTGCTGCGCTACCTCGCCTTCATCTTTATCCTCTTCAAGCCAATAACTGAAGCGACTGCAGACATCATAAATCCAATCATGTAACATCTGTTCATCGATATTCCGATAGGATTGGGTTGATGGGTGAGAAAGCAGTCTTTCTTGGATCTCCTCGGATAGTCGCAGCGCATTGGCTTCTATCAGATCAACTATTTTTTTTGTGAGCATGATGTGTCTCCTTCCAACCTTTTATAGTAACTCCAATGCTTTGCGGCAGTCTCACTAGCTTGGGCTCTTAAAATTTAACGCTCCATAGTAGCCAAGCGTGGTGTAATAGATGGCCATGTCAAAGAAGCGGTTCAGATAAGTGACAAAATCGACCGCAGAATCAAGCTCTTTTGCTGTTTGCATGATTCCCTTTTCCACGATTGTATCCCAAATGTGTCGTTTGGTCGCAACCAGTGCCTGGACTATCTCATGGAGTGGGAAGCCTTCCTCAAAACGCTGCGCCCCAATATCGGAATAGTGTGTTCGCACCTCGCCTTTTTCAGGATCCCGCAGTAGCCAGTGACCTAAACGGCTATAAACTTCTAAAATGTTTTCGTAACAAGTTTTGTCATCCAGAGTTTGATAAGATGAAGTGGCTGGGTCGCTCAGCAGCTTGTTCTTGAGATCCTCGGCCATACTTTCTGCGTTGTTTTCTATCATTTCAATGAGTCTAATCAGCATGATTTCTCTCCTCTATTCGTCTCCATTGTTCAGCAATCGCCTACTTCGACCATAGATATGGACGTCCTTTCGATTATTCTCAGACAGGACTTTCTTCTTTGCATGAACTTGTCTAAAAAGAATTGCAGCAGGGCAAGCTCAGCAGTCCCCAAATAGGCCTTGGTCGTCCGGTTGTTGACAAGCTCATCTTAACGGTCTAGCGCCACCGTTTGGTGAATGACCCGGGCTACAGTTCATTGAGCTATCTGTAACTTACTCTTCGCGAAATCGCTTGATTCGGTGGGGGTTATTCCCAGTTTGTTCAATATGAGCTCGGGAAAAAAACGGTTCGTACGAGACAAAACACTGGATGGGAAAATCTAGCCCTACGTGGATAATCTAACTTTCGCCAGGGTTGATTCGGGGATAGCAGGAGTAAAGGAAGTGTAGGATCATGATCTTTGGAAGTAGTGATACCGGAAGCTGTTTCCAGAATCGTTGGCAACGGTGTTGCGAAAAGGTCTTACCGTAGTTTATTGCTGGGACTCATCAGACCGTCGCAATTCACATCCGTATCTACAACCGTGAGCCGAGCAGTCAGGCCTCACCATTTTGATCGTGGTGACTCCCAGTAGAACGCAAAAAATTTTACTGGGAGCCTAACAGGCACACCTTGAGTTTCATTCTGCCCCCAATGTCCGCTAAATCTTGGTTTAGCTCAAAAGAAAACCTACCTTTAATTATCCTATGACCAATGTCGAAATTCTGTCAAAGAGAAAAAAAGCACGATTTGACTTTTTTTGTCCTGGTAGGGGTGCTGTACACGGCGTAACTTCCGTTAAAATTCCGGAAATAGCAGGAGAATTTATATACCCATTTTGTAGCCGTAGCATTTTGAATTTATTATAAAACAATGAGAAAGATACTATTTGGCTGGGCCCTGTGCATCCAGTCAAAGGTTGACAAACACCTCACAGCCCGCTATACGGTGAAAGTTAAACCGCCGCAATGTCTTCAGCAAAGGAGGACGAAATGAACAAGGCCGATTTGATCAATGAGGTAGCCAAGGTAGTCAAAACAAAAAAAGAGGCCCAGGCTGCAGTAGACTGTGTTTTGTCAACCGTTGCCAATGCATTGAGAAGGGGTGATGCGGTTACACTGGTGGGGTTTGGAACCTTCAAAGTCTCCGAAAGGAAGGCCAGAAGAGGGAGAAATCCTCAAACTGGAGCGGTAATCCAAATCCCAGCCGCGAGGGTACCCAAGTTTGTCGCGGGCAAGGCTTTGAAAAATGCGGTGAAATAGCTTTACTAGGATTTCCTGGCAAAGAGCACCTTTGGCAGGAGGATAAATGGTAGCCTCTTGGAGCTAGTCATCTCCAAGGGGCTTTTTTATGCAGGCCACGGCCGTCAACCGTTGATAAGGTAGATTTAAGAATGCAGATTTAAGATTGTAGATTTAGGGTGCATAGTTCTTCTGATTCCGAACCGCTGAGCTTTTAAATCTACAATCTTAAATCTTAAATCTGAGCTGGCGTGGATGCTCAAATGATTTGGGATTGGTCTTGCCTGAACCCTGCTAGGGTGAGGATATATACTCCAGTTTAGAGAAGTCAGAGTTGGTGTTCACCGTTGCCTTTCTTGCTCCGCGGGCAGGAATCGGCTTGCCTGCAAAAGAAAATGACTCCTTGAATGCAGTCTCACCAGAATCGTAACCTATTATGGTCACCGTCCCGCTGAATGAGGATTTACCGGTGTTGCGGATGTCAAAAATGTGGCTGTAGATCCCGCCCGCATTTCTGGTGTGGGTATGAACCACAAAAATTTGTTGTTTCTCCTCTGCGGTTACCAAACGCACATCGGCCAAAGGCACCCAGCCAATTTTTCCCTGGTACTCAACTTTTACCCAATAGCCCCGTTTGTCTAGTTGCCTTAGGCGCGCTCGAGCTGGAATAGTAGTAAGCACCCTGCCGTTAATCTGGGGGCGGTCGGTCAACTTTACGCCTCTTTTCAACGGTGTCCAGGTTTCCCCATATGACAGTTGTGCGCTGAGAGCTAGAGCAACATACACCGTAATGGCGAACATTCTCTTGCGCATCTACACCCTTTCCAATCTTGGCGGATAGGTCCACAGAACCCGGATTCTTCACTTGATGGTTAATCAGTAGGAAACGTAAGTATCAAAGTCAAGGTTGTTAAAACAATCTACTTGACCAGAAATAGGCTCAACTCAGGCACGAAGGTGATGATGGCAAGGGCCACCAGGAGGATACCCAGAAAAGGCAGGGAAGCGATGCCAAGGCGCAATATGGATTCCTCGAATCTGAGGCTGGCAATGAAAAGATTCATCCCTATGGGTGGGGTGGAGTAGCCGATCTGTAGATTTGTTAGGAAAATGACGCCCAAATGGAGAAGGTTGATGTCATAGCCCTGGGCAATGGGGACGATGAGGGGCGCTACTATGACCAGGGCTGAATAAATATCCAGGACACATCCCACGATGAGGAGAAAAATGTTCAAAATAATGAGGAAAACTATCTTGCTCTCCACATGGGACTGGATCCAGAGCAAAATCTTGGCTGGGACCTGCTGGTCAACCAGAAAGCTGTTAAACGCCAGAGCTGCGCCCAGGATTACGATAATACCGCCCACCATCAGCACAGACCTGATAATGATTAAACCCATCTGTTTGAACTTCACGTCTCGATTGATGAAAAGGGCCACCACGATGACGTAGAGAACAGTGATGGCGGCGGCCTCGCTCAAGGCCAGGAAACCGCTGAAAATCCCGCCAAAGACCACCACAGGAAGCAATATCTCCCAAATTGCCTTCCGGGAAGTCTTATAGAGTTCACCAAAAGAGAAGGTGATAATCGCACAGTCACTGCGGACTCCTTTGTACATGCTGTAAATGGAGAGCAGGAGGACCAGAAAGATACCCGGTAGCAATCCGGCCAGGAAAAGCTGAGGGATGCTGGCGCCTACGACGACCCCGTAGATAATCATAGGTAGACTGGGCGGAAAGAGGAGCCCGAGACTGCCGGAGCTGGTGAGGAGCCCGAGAGAAAAGTCCTCCGGATACTTTTCGTCCAGCAGAGCGGGGAGCAGCAACCCCCCCAGGGCGACTATGGTGATCCCGGAAGCACCTGTAAGCGCGGTGAAAAAGGCGCAGGAAAGGAGGGAGACCACAGCGAGACCCCCAGGCAGACAACCAAATACTGCCGTAGAAAGTCTTACCAGCCTTTTGCCCGCACCACTTTCAGTCAATACGTAGCCAGCGAAGGCGAAGAAAAGAAGGGCGATGAGGAGGGGATTGGCGGCCAACCGGTACATTTCGATGATTACGATAGAAAGGTCGACCCCCAGAAGATAAAAGCTAAGGAGTGCAGCCGCGGAAATGACAATAAAAAGCGGAGCTCCGGAAAGCGCCAAAACTATGAGCAGCAGAGCCAGGAGCGCTTTCATGTCTCAACCCCTTCCGGTCCTTTGGAGATTCTCCGGATCGAATTGAGGCCAAATCTAAGAGCCATCAAAGCGAAGGCGAAAGGAAAAATCAACTCCAGCCACCAGTATGGGATGAAGGCGAAGGCGATATCGCCGAAGAACCGTTCACCCTGGACGAAGGTCCAGGAGGCATAGAGCAGAACTAGGCATAATGCACAGGCGAAGGCAGCGGAGACCAGATCAACCACAAACTTGCCCCGGGCGGAGAGCAGCCGGGGCAAAAGGTCTATTCTGATATGCTTGTTTTCGGCGGTGGCCCGAGCTGCCCCCAAGAAGCTGATCCAGAGAACGCCGTGTCTGAGCAAGTTGTCGCCCCAGACCACCCCGGTGGCGAAAAAATTTCGCAGGACAATCTGCAAAAGGGAGAAGATGACCAGAAAGGCCACGAGCAATATGAGCACCCATCTTTCCAGGTGTCCCAGGAAGTGGCTGACCTTCTTCACAGCACCAGAGAAGGTTGCGCTCACAACTTTCCCTCCTGACGGGTCCGATACTCCCCCACCGTTTCCCTGACCTTCTGGAGGTAATCTCTTGGGAGAAACTTTGGATCGATCTCAGCCATGGCCTGGTTCAACAGATCCTTGAAGTTCTGGACCGCTGCCGGTTCCGGGGTTATCTTCTTTACGCCGCGCTTGTAGATCAGCTGTATCGCCTGCTCATTGTCTTTTCTAGTTTTTTCTGTAAGTTGACGCAGATACTTGCTGCAGACTTGTTTCAAGGTCTGCTGGTATTCGGGCGGCAGCTGTGAAAAAGCTTTGTCGTTTATAATCAAGGCGCCACCGAGGTAGAACAGGGGCAAATCAATGACATAATTGACCCGGCTGTACCATTGAGTTATCAGGGCATAATAAGGCGAGTTGAATACGATTTCCACGAGATTAGTTTGCAGAGCTACCAGTACATCAGGGGCACCGATGGTCACAGGCGAAACCTGGGCTTTATTGAAAACGGCATTGGCCATTGGCGAATTCGCGTTGGTCCAGACCTTCTTTCCCTTCAGGTCATCCACATTATCTATCGCCACGGTTGACATGATGTAAATGAAACCCACTTCCGTCCAGCCCAAGATGTGGTAACCGCGCTTGGCGACACTGCTGTAGATGTCATCGGACACCCTCTCCAAAACATAATCCACCTCCTGGTAGTTATCGAAGAGGAAAGGAACCTGGAGAACACGGATTTCGGGACTGAGGTCGTTCAAAAAGGTGGAAGTGAAGGTCGCGGCTTGAACAAGGCCGATTCGCATCTTCCTAAACACATCACGCTCATCTCCAAGGGCGAACCCA
The DNA here is from genome assembly GCA_050124835.1 of Syntrophobacterales bacterium. Taxonomy (GTDB): domain Bacteria; phylum Desulfobacterota; class Syntrophobacteria; order BM002; family BM002; genus BM002. The sequence continues at coordinate 13,613 of JASFEM010000023.1, forward strand.
GCGAAAAAGGTAAATCCCACACGCCCCCCGGTCTCCCGGCGGAGCTCAGCGTCCATTTCCCTGAAAATCTGCATCAGCGTACTGTTATCTGGTGCCAGAGTTGCAAGCTTTATCTCATACTGTGGCTTGGCAGCATGAAGCTTGGACTGCCACGGGGGTATCAAGAAAAGCAGACAAAAGAGCAGCCCATAAATGGTACACTTGTAAAGCTGTGGAAACCGCTGAGTGGGGCAACTATAGATTTTCTCCAAAATACTCATCCGCTTTCTCCATTAGCTTTTTGGCCTTTTCTTTGGCCAGAACGTTCGAGAGGGTTAGTTCCGGTTCAGTGTCTGCCGGTGCGGCCAGCACTTCTTCGAGGGTTGCTGCATAGAGGTCGCGATCTCCGACACCACGGGCGTAATATCTGGCGAAAAGTACTTTGGCCATGAGGAGCTTGCCCTCTCCCAAGGCGAGGGCCCGATCAAAGTGCTCTTTGGCTTTATTCATATCACCCCCAATAATCTCGGGTCTGGCCGCCAGGTATACAGCCATGAGAAGATGAGGGCTCCCAAAGTAGAAAGCGTCATCCAGTTCCAACACCCGGAGCATGGTGGCCTCGAGCATCGGGAGATCAGCCAATGCCTCCAGGTTGTCCAAATTGAGACTGATCCAACTGGCCCACGAGCTGGCGGTCCAAAAGAGAGCCGGCACGTCCTTCTTGCCGTATTGTTCAAGCAAGGCAGTGAACTCTTCCAATCCTCCTGAGGCGGCCTGCTGAAAATCTGCCTTTTTCGAAAGAGCCCTGAAGCCGTAACTCTTTGCGGTGGCGTAAAGGGATGCAGCTTTTTCCTGGTCTGTATCCTCCAGGAAGGCGGAAGCGTATGAAGCATACGCCTTACAAGCCGCGACAAGTAAGTCACTATTTTCCGGGTAAGCTTCGATGAGACCGTCGATGAGCATGAGATACGCGGGGCTACCGGCGCGAACGATGGTTGGATCAGATTGCTTTGCAGCTGCTCGGGCCACGTCCTCCGCTGTAAATGCCACTGCAGCCACGCGGGCCTGTTTCACCGGCAGGCAGCCGAAGCAAAGAAAGACAAAACACAGAGACCAGAGAGTAAAGAGACTGTTACGCGTATCGAACATGAAGACCTACTTGTCGCTGAATGTGAGCTGGATTTGGCAGCACGAGGGAAAGACTGCCCGCGCCTGGAAGTCATAAAGATCTAAAAATATCCGTTGAGTGACCCTCCTGTCAAGGATCATAACGAAGAACAACTGAATTGTAACGGTAAAAAATGTGAAAGCACTACTTAGGAAAAGATCAACGAACAGTTTTGTCGAGAAAAAAAGTTTGACCACACATTTTCAATCTGGAAAGATAACTCAAAGATTGGAAAGAGGCTACGGGTTTTGGAATTAACCTCAGAGGTGGAGCTTTCATGCGGAATCGGTTCGTTGTGCAGGAACACCACGCCTCCCGGTTGCATTTTGACTTCAGACTAGAGCTGGAAGGTGTTCTAAAATCCTGGGCCATTCCCAAAGGGCCTTCCATGAATCCGGCAGAAAAAAGGCTGGCCGTAGCGGTTGAGGATCACCCCTTGGAGTACGTTAGCTTTGAAGGCATCATTCCAGCGGGTAACTACGGCGCTGGAGCAGTAGTCATTTGGGACGCGGGTGAATTCGAACTGTTAGAAATGACCGAAAAAAAGATTTCTTTTGTGCTCCATGGAAAACGGTTGCAGGGTGGTTTCGTTTTGAGCAGGCTCAAACCCAGGGGCAAGGGGGCAGCCAAGGACTGGCTTCTCATCAAGAAAACTGATGAATACGCCAATCGGAAATGGCAAATAGAGCTGGCCCTAACAGATAAAAAAAGGAAACAGCTAGAAGAACGTGTTCCACCATGCGAGACATCTTGACTGTCCGTGGTCCGTTGTCAGTTGTGTGGACGGCGGAGGGCATGGAGCCCACTCAAAATGAAATTCGAAATCCTAAGCACGAAGCACGAAACAAATCCGAATGCTCAAAATCAGAATGACCAAAAACCATAGATCTTGATATTCGTGTTCTAATATCTGTTTTGAACATTTTGAAATTCGGATTTTGAATTTGTTTCGAATTTCGATATTCGGATTTCGGATTTATTTGCATAATCCATGCACCATGCTAGCTCTGCCTAGTACTTAGCTTTCCAACCGCTTCACGTTCTGGGATATTTGGAGTTCATTCATGCCACATACAGCAGTGGGTGACATTGAGATCTATTGGGAAAGTAAAGGGCAGGGGAAGCCTTTACTTCTCATAAGCGGTGTCAGCGGGGGCACATGGTCGTTTGAAGAGAGCATAGTCGCGTGGTCGCCGTACTTCCGGGTAATTGCCTTCGATAATATGGGCGCTGGTCGTTCCAGCAAACCCGATCGTCCCTACCGGATCGCAGAGATGGCTGATCATGCCGCAGCTGTTCTGGATGCGGCCCAAGAGGGGCAAGCCTTCGTCTTGGGTTTATCCATGGGCGGCATGATTGCCCAAGAGTTGGCTCTGCATTACCCAAATCGGGTTTCTGGCCTGGTGCTGGGCTGCACCCACTGCGGCGGCAGCGAGCGTATACCACCGAACCCGGAAGTGATTCAGAGATTTGGTGATAACGAGGGTCTTTCACCTGAGGAGATCATTGATAAGAACCTGGAGCTCTTAGTCACTCCTGTATTTTTGAAAAGTGGTCAAGACTCCTTGAAACGCTACAAGGAACGACAGCTCAGGGCGCCTTTCCAACCAAATTATGCCTTGCAGCGGCAGCTGGAGGCGATCCGCGGTTTCGATGCCTGTAGTCGGGTAAACAAGATTCAAACCCCGACCCTGATTATCACTGCTGATCGTGATCTAATGGTGCCGCCGGAAAACGGTCAAATGCTGGCAAGCCGCATCTCTGGAGCTGAGCTGAAACTCTTCAAAAATAGTGGTCATCTTATTTACCTTGAACGCGCTCAAACCTTCTACGACACCGTGATGAGATTTTTCCAGAGTATTTCTTAGCCCAAAAATTCCCTGAAACGGTTACGTTCTCAGCGTCCGTTGTCCGGGGTCAGTAGTCAGTTGCTCCAGTTGTTTCATTATCGTGGTCACGGAGTGCGCTGTCGGCTCTAGCAATGTTGACAATAACTGACTCATAAAATAAAATTAGGCCTCCCTTACCAAGGGTAATTTTCCACAACAGTACTAGTGTATCCCTCTACTACCCACGCCGAAGAGGGCTATTCCTTTTTTTCCTGCTTAGGAACAAGCAGAAACGCGGTGACCTCGATCTGCACAAAGTGGCGAAGCCTACCCTGCAGCATTGAGGCGCATGAGTGAACTTCTACTTTATGCAACCGAGTTCCGGAAGCGTTGTGCCTACAACCGGAATCGGTGGACGCTGCAGGTTTAAAATCTCTAATGCTTGAGGGAGAATTGTGGCATGGAGCAAAGAATTGATATTGATAGTTTATTGAAAGAACTGCCTTTCTACAGGATTAGGCAAGAGCAGGCGAAAAAAAGAAGAGTCGAGTGGCAGACCGAATGGGATAGGTTTGACGCCAGAAACATTTTTAACTTTGACATCTCCTCCATCTCTGAGAAAGACCTTGAGAAAATACGCCGTCGAGAGGAGGTTCTTTTAGACGGAAACCATGCAGCACTCTCCGTATTTGAAAGAGTTGCAGATGGACTTTGCGGCTATCCCATAACGCCCTCAACGGCCATCGCCGAGGATTTCGCCAAGGCTGCCGCCGAAGGCAAGAAAAACATTTTTGGACACGAACTCATGTATTTCCAGCCAAGCGATGAGCTCTCAGCCATTGCGGCGGTGGAGGCCATGGCTTCTCTAGGGGGTCGTTACGCAGATAATACCTCGTCCCAGGGGCTGGTTCTGAAGACCAAGAATCTTTTCTCAGTGGCCGGCAAGCGTTTGCCGGTGGTTATGACCGTTATGGCCCGCGAAGTAAACAAAGGCTCGCTAAGTATTCACTGTGGACACACCGATTTTTACGGCGTGCGCAACGCCGGATGGGCCCAACTGGTATCCGGTGACAATCAAGAACTGCACGATCTCATGGCCGTGGCTTTCAAAGTTGCAGAGACCAGACAGGTGATGCTCCCTTGCATGGTCATCGGCGATGGTTTTATCAAAAGCCATGCTCTGGAAAACATCAGACTGCTATCTGATTCTTTTCTCGAGTATTTTGTTGGGCCCGCTAATAGACTATATCAGCCGGATTTTGAGCAAAGGTATCTTGCCGGTACTTTTACCGACATGGATCTCACCATGGAAGGGCAAGTGGCACAGGAATTGGCTTACAGGTTTATCAGGAGGTGCTTTGTTGCGGCCATGGACATGATGAACCAGGTTTTGGATACCAACTACAAGGTAGTGGAATGTTACCGCACCGAGGATGCCGACATGGTCGTTATGATCATGGGATCTGCAGCCGGGGTGGTTAAAGATGTAGTGGATTACTACCGAAACGTAAAAGGCTGGAAGGTAGGTTTGGTGCGACCTGTTCTATTTACTCCTCCCTGCTATGAAGAGCTTGCCTATGGCGTCCGTAACGCCAAGATTATAAGCGTGTTGGAGCGCAGCGGTACGGCCCACAATCAGCTCCTTATGGCTGACCTCCAGGCCGCACTGCAAGTTTCCAACAGAGCTGGCCGCGAGGGCAGGGAGGAACATCAAATCTATGGTCGGAGCGATGTACCAACACTTCTGCACGGAGTGTATGGTCTGGGCAGTAAGGACTTCAACAAATACGATGCGGCCTCAGTAATAGAGAATATGAAGGCGTGCCTTGATGGAAAACGGGGTCAGTTTCACCGGGATTTTTTTGCTGGCATTGAAGGCCCTTACACTCTGAAACCGGTTGAACTTCCTGACTATGAGGAACGTGAACTCGGCATCACCTTCATTGGTATTGGCGCTGAGGGAGTAAAAACAGCACTAGAGACAGCTGCCCTGGTTTACTCGCAAGACAAGGGCGAGGGCTGCAAATACATCCAGTCAGGGGCACGGTATGGGGCGGCAAGGAAAGGGTCTGCCGTGTTCATGAACATGCGCATCAGTAACCTCCCTATTCGCAACAGCTCACAACTTACCGAGCACGATGTTTTAGCTTTTTTCAACGAGAAATTTGCCTCTGGACACATCCTACAAGAATATGTGGGAGGGTTAAAGCAAGATGGGGTATTTGTGATTAATAGCCCCAGAAGCAGCGAGGAGATTCTGGCCTCTTTCCCCTCCCAGGTGCAAGAGTTAATTGAAGAACGGCAAATCAAGCTTATAACGATCGACGCAACCCGAGCGGCGCTCAAGCACCTAAACCGGAATCTGCCTGGCGCTGCCATCTTGGGTTTGATTAATAAAGAAAGAAAGATTTTGGCAGAGGACGAGTTCGAGGCTTGCCTGAAAACTGCCTTTGAAGAAAAAATGGGGCTGAAAAAGGGAGTGGAAGTCATTGAGTCCAACATTGCCCTTCTCAGGTATGGCGCATCGCTTGTTGCGCCTAGCTCCTCCGCCGAAGTTGCTCTCGATACAACCTGTATTCCTTATGATGTGGCTGAACCGGAAAACTTCGGGCAGAACCACAGGGCAGCCGGACTTCCCGTTACCCTCACCGAAAAGGACGAAATGGGAACCATTAAGCCGGTGAACCTGATCGAGAACTACCAGGAGACCTTCCATGAAGACATAGTCCAGCCCATCGTTGAAGGGAAAAAGGTTCCCTGGGACAAGTTTCTGCCCGTGGTACCTGCTGCGACTAGCATATACAGGGACATGAGTCACATTGGCACACAGCTTCCCGTCTACGATGCATCTAAATGCATCGCTTGTGGTCTGTGCGCTGCTTCCTGTCCAGACTCTGCAATCTATTCAACCATTACTGACCAAACGATTCCAGAAGAGGCAGAGCCTTACTTCAGGGTATTCAAAAAGGTGCCCAAGGGGATACCCTGGGAACGGTTCGCCATGAACATAAACGTGATTCCCGCCGCATGTAAAGGCTGCGCCATCTGTGCTCAGGTGTGCCCCGTCGATGCCATGAAAATGGTGGACAAGCTATGTGTCAGCGAAACTGACTTTCTCCCCGTTAAATACAGGGATTTGGACAAGACTATTGCGGTGGCTCCTTATGTGAGCCGGATGGCCGTCAACCAGCAGGTACTCTTTGTTTTTTCGAAGCTGTACCCGGGTAGACATACCCTATGTCCGGGTTGCAGTGAGGGGACCATTGGCCTGTTGACTTTCTTTGCGGCTGAATCCCTGCGCAACAACCCCCAAGGGATCGCCACATTTTATCAGGGGATCAAGGTACTCTCAGAACAGAGCCGGCGAGCCATAGATCACATGCTAGACTACGGCTTCAACATTTACACGATTACCGCCACCGGTTGCAGTGAAGTCTCGGAGTTGGGAAATCCCTTCAACGACCGCATTTACCAGGCAGGTCACTACGGTTTTGGGACCGCCTCTGCCGCAGCCCTCGGGGCTAAATTCAGTCTGGACCAGGCCTACATCAACGGTTTCAGTAACGTGTTGAGCAAAATAATTGTCTTCGCCGGTGATGGTGCCATTTACGACATAGGCAATGGCCCCTTTAACTATGCACTCGGTGAAAATTATGACATTACCTGGGTAATCTACAACAATGAAGGCTACATGAACACGGGGGCGCAGAAATCGGGTGCAACCCGTTATGGCTGCGACCGCTCCACTTCTCCCATAGGTCAAAAATATGGAGGCAAAAACACTTTGCATCGGCGGATCATCAGTCAGGCCATGGGTATTTCTCATGTTTATGCTGCCAAACTGAGCATTGATAATCCTTTTTACGCCATAAAAATCCTAAAGGAGGCCATCGCTTATAGTGGACCATCGGTGGTGGAGTTTTTTTCAGCATGCCCTCAAGGTCACCAAACCAATGACTGGGCGGGTCCCTTACTATCGAGGATGATGGTGGAGTCGAGGAAATGGCAGGTGGCGGTGAGAAGGCCATTTCAGCGGTTGGACATCTCAGCTAACCCTGAGCCCGAGTCCATTTATCCAAGCGAAGGGCGGTCCTTTAAGAAGAAAATTAAACGGGAGCCGGCGACCTTTTACGATGTGGTTAGCATGTTAGGGCAATACAACCGTCACATAAAGACCCATGAGGGGGAAGATATTCCTGAAATAGTTCTGGTCAATGAAACAGTGAGTCTCTTTAGGTGGCTCAGAAATCAGTATCAGGCCGGATATCGCGATACCATGCCGACGGAAGAAGAAGTTGAACGGATGGTGGCAGCGCGGTACACCTTCTAGCATCGTCAGATTACGGAGACGGGAATGCTCTATGTCAAAGTAAAGAGATTGAGGAATTAGGGAATTGAAGAATTTAGGAATTAGGCAGAGATGTCTTTTTTGTCCCATAATCCCTGAATTACTTAATCCCTAAATTCCTGAATTGGTCTCGCGTTCCGCATTCCCAGTTCCACCCACCCCTTTTTCACTTTCGCGTTTTTTTGTTTTCTGCTATCTTTGCCAATCTTTTCCCCTCGCCCTCTGAGAGCAAGACCCTCTGTAAGCGTGGAGGAGATTCTATAAGTATGGCGAAAACCTTCTGATCCGTTGAGTTGCTTCCATGGCAATCCCGGCTCTTATAAAAGTACTTTGCTGCTTCGGTCTGATCCTAGCTTTGAATCGCTTGCGGATTCACCTCAGCATTTGTCTTTTCATTGGTGCGGTGGCCGTGGGGATTTGGATGGGTCTGTCACCAGGAAACGTCATCCACAGTTTTGCGGCCAGTCTTTCAAGTCTCGAGACCGTGCAACTGGTAGCGATCATTTGTCTAATTCTGGTGGTGAGTCAATTGATGAAAGTGTCCGGTCAACTGGATCGGATTGTCAACAATTTCGTTGCCGCTGTTCAGAATGTTTCCACTGTAAGTGTAGTTATGCCTGCCCTTATTGGGCTTTTACCCATGCCAGGTGGAGCCCTTTTTTCTGCCCCGATGGTGGAAACGGCTGTGGCTGGGTGCTCTTTGTCGCAAGACCGGAAAACGGCAGTCAATTACTGGTTTCGTCATATTTGGGAATTCTGGTGGCCACTCTATCCTGGTGTGGTTTTGGCGGTTAGTCTATTGCAGGTTGAGATGTGGCAATTTATTCTCATCCAGGCACCTCTCACTCTGCTTTCCATTGCTGCTGGTAGCCTGTTTCTTTTGAGGCCCCTGCGTGACAATAACGAAAGAGGGAATCACCGCGGTTTCAAGGTGCAGGTACTGGGCCCCTTTTTGTGGGAAGCCATGCCCATTGTAGTGGTGGTGGGCTGCATCGTTGTTTTGACCATAATGCGGAGTGTCTTGCTGTGGTCCGGTGTGAGCATTCGCCTGCCCGCTTTCATGCCCCTACTCCTGGGTCTTTCGGCATGCCTGACCTGGGTGATGTTGGTCAATCGGTTAGGTCTCAGACATCTCTGGACAGCTCTTGTCGATCGAAATACTTTACCGATGCTGCTGCTGATTCTCGGAATAATGGTCTTCAAGGGGACCCTGATAGATAGCCAGGCGGTTTTGCAAATTCGCGAAGAAATGGTTCACTACCACATTCCGTTTATTCTGGTTGTCGTGAGCATGCCCTTTATTTCTGGTTTCATCACCGGCATTACCATCGGCTTTGTTGGCGCGACGTTTCCTCTCCTCGTCCCCCTGTTTGCCGGACTCTCACCGCTGGACTTTTTGGTCCACGCCTCCCTTGCCTACGTTTCGGGATATGTGGGCATGATGCTTTCGCCCGTCCATATTTGCCTTTTGGTTACCAAGGACTACTTCAAGGCGAGCCTGGCCGCCAGTTACCGGCATATCTTCAAGCCAGCGGCAGCAGTAATGGTTGCCTGGTTCATGGTTTTAGGCCTGCTCCACTATCTTTAGTCCCAAATCACAAATGATTTTTTGGTCTGGAATTTGCACTGAATTTTTCAACCCCACCCTCGTTCTGCTATCGCGGGTCTTGCGGTGAGATCAGCGAAAGGGGGAGGGGATGCAACAAGTTACCAGATGGACCTATCATAACGCTAAGGGGATATTCTGTTGGAGAACGGTCAAGACATTCACCCTGAGTCTGCGAACTCTGGCCCTACCGAAGACGAGATGCAGGCAGTACAGCAAGTGATCACAAGCTTGCAACTCGCAAGGAAGAACTATTCCCTTTATCCCGAAGACCACGTCAATTGTCATAGGGCTTTGGAGCGATTTTGGCTCCATCTTGATAAATACCTTCGAGTACATGGAAATTTGAGGTTAGAACTGGCAAAAAACAAACTTACCTTCCAGGGGGAGGTGATCCTCTCAGAACCCGCAGAGGACGGCAACCTGCCTTTTACTCTCTTCCGGGATGGGATTCAGTGGCTGGAGTTTAAGGGCGGGATTGACTCTTCTGAGGTAGAACAGTTCCTGCGGATTCTCAATGAATACCGCATTCTCACAGATGAGCCGGAAGGTGACCTGGTAACCGCCTTTTGGGAAGCACGGTTTCAGCACATCAAGTACAACGTTGCAGATTTCTTCTGGGGTGCTGAACCGGACGTCGATTTTACTACTTCTCCTGAACCGGTCGTCGATCCTACTACTTCTCCTGAACCGGTCGTCGATTCTACTACTTCTCACGAACCGGTCGTTGATTCTACTACTTCTCCTGAACCGGCCGATGCAGATTCAGCACTGTTGGATGAAGACGAGGAGAAGGTCTCCAAGTCAGAGTGCTTTCCGGCAATCGAGCCCGCGGAACTGAAGATGACGGCGGACGAGGAAGCTGAACTCCAGGAGATGGTCCGGTTCGAGGAGAAGCGGAATCCCATGACAGGATATTTAAATATCCTTCTGGACACTCTTCTGGAGAATAGAGAAAAAGAGAATTTCGTCGCTATTCTCGAATCGCTGGAGGAAGAGTTCCACGATTCGCTTGCTCGAAAAGACTTCGACACTACCTTGAAGATTCTAAAGAGCCTACACCAGGTCCACAAGACCTGTGCGGCTGATACGACCTGGGCTCTCCCGATCATAGACAACTTCTTCCTGACTGCTTCAAGTTCCAAGTCCCTCCGACCTCTACAAGTTGCATGGACGGACATGGAGACAGAGCAGATAATTAAAATCAAACATATTCTCCTCCTTCTTCAACCGGAGGCAATCCACACACTGGGTGATATTCTGCTCGAGACCAGTTCTTTGCGGCTGCAAAAGATGCTGATGGAGGCGATCCTCTCTCTGGCCTCCCGCGACCTTCAACCTCTGGAGACCATGTTGGGTAGACCGGAGGAAGAGTTGGTACAAAAGCTGGTTTACGTGATTGGCCGTCTGGACGGGGAGAGATCTACACAAATTCTGGGGACGATGATTCGCCATTCCTCGGCACGAGTTCGCCACGAGGCTGCGAAAGCACTGCTTAGTCGGGAGACTGCAAGCATAGAAAAACTATTCCATCTGATTGAGGATGAGAGCGATTCTATTCGCCGTCTCATTCTGCAGCATATGGCACAGGACAAAGACAAAGTCACCGAGGCCCTACTCCTGAAGTACCTCGAACAAGCTAAATTAAAACGTTCCGATGACGAGCACGTTATTGCGTGCTTTCGGACCCTTGGCAGGTGTGGATCGCCTCGTTCGATTCCATTTCTGCGAAAAACCCTCCTCAGTCGTGCTTGGCTGCCGGGGTTTAGAAAATCGGCATATCGACAGGGTGCCGCCTTAGCCTTGCAGGCCATGAGGCTGCATGAGGCTCAAGAGGTTCTGGAAGACGCGAGTCGAAGCCTGTACCCAGGCGTGAGGCGTATTGCCCAAAGGGCCATCCGGAGCCAGAAACAGTCAATAAAGGGGTAGTAACTTGGCGGATCAAAGAGCAGAATTCAGCGTGTTGGGAGGCAGGTTGATTAGAACCTTCCACCATATGATTAATACGGTCATAATCCATCAAGATAACAATCAGTTAATAAAGGAGTCTGTCCGGCAATTCGCCAAGGCCATTGTTGAAATCTCTGGTGGCATGGAACTGGAAATCCTTCTTTGGCGGGGAAGGTTTTTCATACAAGGTGAAAAGCTTCATTATCGGAGAGAGAGTTTCTCCTTGATCAATGAGATGCTGGAGTACTTCCCAGAGCGCGGGCTTCAAGGTTTGCGTTTCCTTCCAACCTTCAAGCAGGGTTCATTGAAAGAATTTATTCTTTTTTCCCGGCTGATCAATGATTCGGTTACACAAAATGATCCCCCCTCTTGGCTTGAAGAAAAACTGAAAGCCATCGGAATTCAGTGGGTAGAAATTCTCAGGGAAATGGACGAGGTCCCTCCGGATATTGAAATGCGGCGTAAAGAGCAAGCTCGGCAAACCTACTTACACACCATGGTTACGGTCAAAGAAGTGGCCCAGAAAGTCTCCCAGCAAAACGTTGCCGGTATTCGCAAGGCTAGGCGTCTTGCCCAAACCATGGTGGATCTGGTTGTTGAAGAAGAGTCGCTCATGCTGGGTTTAACCACGATCCGAGACTACGACGATTATACCTATACCCACTCGGTTAATGTGGCGTTGTTGGCCATGGCCTTGGGCAAACGCATCGGTCTGTCTCAGATCCTCCTCGAGCAGCTTGGCATCTGCGGAATGTTCCACGATCTTGGCAAGGTGGAGGTGCCAAAGGAAATTTTGCTAAAACCTGACATGCTGAATACTGGCGAGTGGGATCAGATGCGGATGCATCCGCTGGTAGGTGTGCACAGAGTGTTGCGGCTGCACGCATCTCGTGAGATGAAATCGAGAGTTGCCCTTGGACCTTTTGAACATCACCTCAATTATAATTTTACCGGTTATCCCAGAACCCATTTTGTGAATAAGCTGTCTCTCTTCGGCAAGATCCTGCGTATCGCGGACACCTATGATGCGCTTACATCCGAACGCAAATATCGACCCAGAGCGTTTAGCCCGGATGAAGCCTTGAGGCTGATGTGGAACAAAGCGGGAGAAGATTATGACCCCCTGCTGCTGAAGGTCTTTATCAATATGGTGGGACTATATCCTGTGGGGACAATACTAAAGTTGGACACCGGTGAGTTGGGCCTAGTGGTGGATTATTCCAGTGAAGATGAACGAGTGCGACCCGAAGTAATGTTGCTAGAGGATGACGGTGAGGGCGGTTTTAAAAGCGGTGACACGGTAAGTCTCGCAGAACGAGATCAGAAAACCGGCTCATTTCTGAGAAACGTTTTGGAGTGTCACCATCCAGCAAAGCTTGGGGTACAACCTACCGATTTTTTCCTGAAAGAAACCAGTTAAAGATTGTAGATTTGAGATTGCAAATTTTAGATCGATGTAAGCTGGAGCTGCAGCAATCCGCAATCTACTATCAAAGATGCTGGTTTCACTGACTTCCGCTTAGGTATCTTTGTTTGTTTGTTCGTAGAGAGCGATCTGCTCCTGAAGTGAGAGCTTGCACTTCGGTCTTCCCTCAGGTCCGCGGCAGACGTTGCAGCGGGAAGGCGAGCACTCCTGGCAGTAGTGACAATCTGGACAGGGATGTTTCTTGCCCCCCTTTCTGCGTTGGGGCTGGTAAAAAAGACCCTTGTATTTAGGCAGACATTGGAAAGACTTTTCAGGTTCGGACACGGTTTGTCTCCTAAATCAGATCCGTTAACCAGTGATGCGGTAAGTGTATCTCACAGAGGGGCAAGGGGCAAGCGGGGTTAGTAAGTGAATTACCCTAAAGGTGAACGGTAAATGGTGAACGGTGAACAGTTAAAAAACCATTACTCGTCCGTTTACCGTTTACTGTTCACTGTTTACCGAACTTCCTTCGTGGTGAAAAGCACGGTTCGTTAAGGACGGGGAACCTGCGGGCCTTTGGGTTTGAGCTTCTCTCCAGGCACTGCGCAAGAAAGAAAACTGGTTGCATCAGTGATATTGCAGTCACCCTTGATTTGGATGAATCCCCCTAGTTCTAATTGATGCAGGGATTCTCGCAGTGTCTCAAGCTCAACCCCCACATATTCCACCAGTTCCTGAACCGAGACGCTACAATCATTTCCCTCTTTACGGCAGTATAGTATGGCAAAAAGGACCTTTTCGGCAGGGCTTAGCGTAGCGTCTTCCACAACTGCCTTGATCATTTCCATATGTACGCTTTCAAGCAAAGAGTCTGATCACTCAGCAGGCTAGGTTCGGATTTTTTCAAAAGAGCTCGATTTTCTGCCTGCTGCGAAAGGAAACCTTTCAAGCACTTCTCAGAATCTACCACTACCGGGAATGTCAAATTTCCAGGATTCCCCGGCTGAAGAACCCATATTAAGTTCCAGGCATCTTAGCACGTTTGCCTTGCTGGTAAAAGTATCTGTAACGATGAATAGCATTTAAATGGATATGACCCAGACGGAGCGGTAGCCATATATTAAATGAATTTTTGTTAAATATGATACTAAATATTCGTTATTGAGCGAAATTAGGTGTAATTAATAGAAATATGATCAAATAAAGGTATTATTTTTAAATTTAACATATTTTAGTTTATTTCAGCTGTTGGAATTGAATACTACTTTTGATATAAAAATACGGTTTTACGCCGGGGTCTCCGTTGAGAGATTTCATGCCCCGGTTTTTTTTGGGAAAGAGCGAAAAACTAAATTTGGAAACAGCGAAATAGAGGAGGGACGGACGATGCTCTGTCAAACGATCAAACAGGGTACAGAATGCTTTTTCATGGGCAAGCAAGGTTGCACCTTTAATGGCGGCAGTTGTTATCCCGTCGTCGAATCCTGCCAAGGTTGCGGCAAGACCTTGACCCTAGAGCAAGGCGTCTACTGCCAATCCTGCCCCGATCCGAAAATCAAGTGGAAGAATGGCTCCTGCAATCTCGCGACCCATGTTAAGACTGGCTCCGAGAAGGTGGTGAAGCTCAATCCCTTGAAGGCGTCCAAGCGCTCCCGTAGGTAAATCAGGGAAAACAAGAAACTGGTGACTCACCAGTGAGGAGACTGGTGTGCTCCGGCCGGCTAGCACTTAGCCCCGCAAGGGTGACGTGCGCCCTGCGCACACTAGGCAGTAACCAATAGACACTAAGCACTATGCAAAGCTTCTCAGTCTTTGGTGTCTAGTGCCTAGTCCCTAGTGCCTAGTTGTTCCATGTAAACCTGCCAACTATTTCTCTATTCCAAATGGGGACAAGATCCAACCCCTCGGCCCTCACTTGACTTGCGCGCTCCATTGGGGCATATTCCAACCACAAGCTACATCGAACTTTTTGCCGGCGAGGAATCGTTTTACAAGCTTTGCCGCTTGAAATAACAAGGTAATGAAATCGGACTAAGGAGCAGTGGTGCTTGGCCCTGATCTCTTAGAGGATATAGAAGTGATCTCGGAGGATAATGATGAAGATGAGTCCCCGTTTATCAGGGTACGGCGACTGCAACTAAGACATGTCTATTCTGGGGATGAGTACTCAGCACCATACCTTTTTTACATGATCGAGGGACCTTTTGCCGACGCAGTAGCTGTTATCCTTTACCACATAGACATGGAAGGGAAGATTTGGGTGGGTCTGCGTCGGGGAGTAAGGCCCTCCATATATCTGCGGAAGAATAATTTGACGAAAGCCCTCCTGGATGGTCAGCCACGCCTCATCTATCCGGAGCTGGTTGCTGGCGGTATCGAGTACGGTGATCTGGATACTATCGGCATTAATGGCCGGGCGGCCATTGAAGTCAAGGAAGAGGCAGGTTTTGATGTCGAGGCCGAGGACATGATTAATCTTGGCGGGGGCACATTTACATCTCCTGGCTCTGGCATGGAGAAGCTTCATTACCGGGCTGTTGAGGTGGATCCTAACAAAGGAGGCGAACCCAAAGGTGATGGCCATCCATTGGAGGAGGTGGGCGACATTCAATTCCACCAACTCTCCGAGGCGATCTCCCGGTGTCGGACCGGTGAGATAGAAGACGCCAAGACCGAAATCGGCCTTTATCGTTTGGCAAATTATCTCGGCTACTACCCTGAACTGGGTCTGTGGCGGCAAGAATTGCCGCAAGAACTGCGCAGGAATGCGCGTGATCTCGGACTTGATTCCAGTGAGACTGGCGGAGGCTAGTTGAGAAGGTGAGGGGATAGGCTAAATGGGTCTGGTGACTGCGGCACTCATCCGAGATGAGCAAAAAATACTTATCGCCCAGAGAGGTAGGACCTTGCGCTTTGGCAGTCAATGGGAGTTTCCTGGGGGTAAAGTAAGGAGTGACGAGACGCCGGAAGCCTGCTTGCGTCGCGAGATCCTGGAAGAGCTCAATCTGGAGATCCGTGTGGAAGAGCACTTTTGCACGGTGCACCATCGATACCCTGACCTCCACATCGAACTGATGGCATTCTGGTGCTCCATTGTCGGTGGCTCGCTTCAGCTGGAAGAACATGAACAAGTGCGGTGGGTGACAGTGGAGGAAATGGAACAGTATAATTTTGTGGAGGCGGATCTAAATGTGATCGCCGCCCTTGCCAACGATCAGGGCCAGTTGTAGCGTTATTCTTCAAATAAAATCAGGCGACGGCTCCATTTTCTTCGCCCCTGAACTAAATTCGGCCTGACCACATCTAGAAGGCAAGCCCAAGGGAGTTCATTGAAATCTAAGCCCGCCGTTGCCTAGATGACAGACAAACAAAGGGGCTGACTTATGACAAAGCGGGTTTCGCCCCTGCTGGGACCTAAGGAGGCACTTACTCGAAGGGAAGCGAGCATGCTGTCCCCAAATGCCACTCTGAGTACAGCCGCGGTCCGGCGGCGAGCAGAGGAACGGGTAGAGCGAGGGCACCGGCAGCACTTTTCACTTGATGCGGATAGAATTCTCCATTCTTTGGCATACACCCGTTATATAGACAAGACCCAGGTTTTTTACCTGGTTGATAACGATCACATCACCCACCGGGTCTTGCACGTCCAATTCCTCTCAAAAATAGCCCGCGACATCGGTCGTTTCCTGCGGCTAAATGAAGATCTCATCGAGGCTGTGGCCCTGGGCCACGATATTGGCCATGCCCCATTCGGACATGACGGCGAGCGCTATCTGTCGGCTATCTGTTCAGGACATGGAATTGGTGGATTCCAACACAATGTTCAAAGCGTCCGTTTCCTGGACCGTATAGAACGCAAGGGGCGTGGATGGAACCTATCCCTCCAGGTTCTGGACGGTATTCTCTGCCACGATGGTGA